>CAYVFH010000073.1:0-4115 GCA_964450985.1 uncultured Oscillospiraceae bacterium
TACGGTAAAATAAATTAAATCCGTCAATGTTATTTCCGGAACCATTTGCACTTCATCATATTTTTCAAAAAGCGATTTCAATGAAACAACACCCCCTGAATCGCCCGATTCATACAAGGACATTGGTCTCATACGGATTTTATCTATACGTCCGGTACCACTATGCAAAATCCCCTTTTTCCTCGGGGTGGATGAACCCGTTAATATAAACTGGCCTTTCTTATTGGTTTTATCAACCTGATGCCTAACAGCATCCCACAGAGCCGGGACCTCTTGCCACTCATCAATCAGTCTAGGTGTGTCTCCTATTAAGGCAAAGGATGAGTTTAGCTGTGCCATCGTCCTATTTTGAAAGTTGTTGTTGGAATCTCCTATAAAAAAAGCACTATTGGCATGATTTAATCCAGTCCAAGTTTTCCCGCATAACCGCGGGCCTTCTATACATACCGCCCCAAAAATCTTTAGCCTTTTTTTAATAGATGCATCAACGATTCTTGGTTTATAGTTTTTTTCTTTTAACTCCATTATTTTCGCCTCCTGTTATATCTATCGTATCCTAACCGGTCATTTTTGTCAATTGAAATAGGTATATTTTGTGTTTTGTAATCGGTTATTTTTGGCTTTTTAAATCTGTACTTTTTGTATTTTCAAACCCGCTGATTTTGTAGGTCTTATCAATCTTGCTCCCCTCCTTTCTCTTTTAATTCATAATTAGATCAGAGGCAATAAAAAACCGGGGGAGAAGCTGGGTGCCTCCCGCCCGGTAAAAATCCGATATTCTCTAGGACGCCGAACCGGTTCCTTTTCCAATGGCAAACTCAAACTGATAGATGGCCTGGTTCAAGTCGGTCACTGCTTTGCTGTAAGCCAGCTGGGCCATGTAGTAAGCGGTTTCTGCTGAGTTCACATCCGTCAAAGTATTCAACCCCGCATTATAGGAAAGGTTGGCGATGCGCACCGCTTCCCGGGCATTCTCCACGTTGCGTTGGGAAGAATCCACCGCCTTGGACAGGTTCAGCAAATCCATATATTTGGACCGAATCTCCATCTCAATATTCAGGAAGGTTTGGTCGTACGCAATTTGTTTGGCTTTCAAATCTGACATGGCCCCCAAATATGTGGCGGAGGTTCTGGGATACGCGCTGACGCTGTTCATTTCAATTTGCGCCACATCCTCCTCATATTTTGCCACGGTAATTTCATTTCGATTGGCCAACGCCGCTTTAATGGCATTGCTCAAAGAAATATCCGGCAACTCCTTCTTCTCCAGCTCATCGGTCAATTGTACATTTTGCATCAGGGGATAATTCATTTGAATGTTAAAAGCCATCCGGGCGTTGGCAAAGGTAGCCGTGGCCTGATTCAACGTAACCTGGGCGCTGAGCAAATCGCTGGTAGCGGTATTCACTTCCACCCGGGCTGCCACTCCCAAGCTATATTTTCTCTTCACATTTTTCAACGTGGTTTCTTTAATGGCTACATTTTCCTGGGCAATGCGGAGGTTTTCCTGGGCCTGTAAAAATCCAAAATAGCTTTCAACGGCACTGGCCTCCAAATCGTTCAAGGAAATATCGTAACGAATCAGGGCCTGGTCCGCATAATATACCTTGCTGATTTCTACAATTTTTCCTTCCTTAGTATTGGTACTGGATAATTCCTTCAGGTTTTTCCAGGTTTCCGAACTGCTCTTGGCTGCCGTAGCCAATGCATCTCTGGCTAAAATGGCGGCTTCCAATCCCGGTCCTGTGGTCTTCATTCGCTGGATGGCTTCCTCCAAAGACAGTTTCACCGCCGTACCTTGGAAGGTCATGTCGGGAACCACCACCGCCCCAATATCTACCAGATCCGGTAAGGTGTCTTCCAACACAACCACCTTGGCCAGCTGGGCTTCTTCTATGGCCGTCAGACCATTGTAAATCATCTGCGCCGCCATCCATTTCGCGGCATCTTGGGGCATGGTTTCCGGCAAACTTTCATAAAGCCCTTCTTCTGCCCCCTTGTTCACATAATTGGAGGGCCATGTCCCGGAGAGACTGGCATCGCTATGCCCCGCCGCCCTCAGCACAAAGGTAACCAACTCGTTGGAAGTAACCGATTTCCCCGGTCGGAAAGTTCGGTCCTCATATCCGGCTACAATGCCGTACTCCACAGCCGCCTTCACATAGGGCTCCGCCCATCCATATCCGTTCATATCCTGGAATCCGCTGACTCCTTCTTCCAGGGGCAATCTCGCAGCCTTCACCATCATCACACAAGCCTGGGCTCGGGTCAACGTGGCTTCCGGATAGAAATTCCCATCGGTACTGCCGGTGATGATTTCTTTTTCTATCAGCAAATCCACTGCGGTCTGGTATTCTGTTCCCTGGACATCCGGGGGTGTCACCGCGTAAACCATTCCTGCGCTTGTTAGCAAAAGTGCAAGTATTATGGCAATGGCACAAATTTTTCTATTCATTTCATAGACCTTCTTTCTGGCAATGATTCGATTCTTTTGGTTTATCATAGTAGATTATATAAGATAAGGAAGTTCATTTCAATGAACACTCCCAACGAATATGTTCGGCTCCCAACATCTTGCAACTTTGTCATGCACAATTTTTTCGGTATTCAATGGGGGTCCGACCCCGAACCGACCCCGAACCGACCCCGAACCGACCCCGGGGGTTCCTACTTTTCCGATTCTTCCAAATGGGTGTAGTGCTGATCGAAGGTAATGACCACGTTGTAATTGGGGTTTTCCTTCTTTAATTCTTCTTCCACCTGGTTTCGAATTTCTTCTTCCTTCAAAGGGCACTCCGTCCCCAGAACACAGTCAAAAATCACATTGGTGTGGGTTTCTCCCGGCACCACTCTCAAATCGTGTATTTCCGATACGCCCTCTAACTGGGCGATGGTACCTTCCAACACACCGTTTAAGTGTTCCACCAGCGGATCACCCACCTTGATGGGATCCATATGAACTACGGCATGTATCTTCAACTCTTCTTTCAACGCGGTTTCAATGTTGTCAATCATATCATGGCTCTTCATGATATCGTCCTCTGCGTCCACCTCTACGTGAATGGAACAAAATATTCTACCCGGGCCATAGTTGTGAACCATCAAATCATGAATCCCTTTCACTCCCGAGAAACTTCGGGTAATTCGCACGATGTCCTTCACCATTTTCGGATCGGGAGCTTCTCCAAGCAGAGGGCTGGAGCTGTCGCGAATCAAAATAATACCGGACCAGATGATAAACAAGGCCACCAGCGCCCCTACGTATCCATCGATGACCCAAGGAGAAAACATAGCCACCAATACACTGACCAGTACCGCCGACGTGGCAATTACGTCATTTCTGGAATCCGTAGCGGTAGCCAGTAAGGCCAGGCTGTCAATTCTTCTTCCCGCCGCACGATTGAATCCGGCTTGCCACAACTTGATTAAAATGGCCAGGGCCAATACCAGTACGGTCACCCATCCCGTTTCCAAAGAGGTGGGGTTCAAAATTTTATCCACGGAAGATTTCAACAAGCCGGCTCCCACCAGAATAATCAGTCCGGAAATTACCAGACTGGTTAAGTACTCGATTCGGGCGTGGCCATAAGGATGATCATTGTCCTCCGGCATGGCCGCCAGCCGAAATCCCACCAAGGTAATCACCGAAGAAGAGGCGTCCGCCAAATTGTTGATGCCGTCTGCGATGATGGCAATGCTGCCGGAAAGAATTCCCACGCCCACTTTAAACCCGCACAAAAGCAGGTTGCTGAGAATTCCTACCACCCCCGCAACCTTTCCATACCGGTCTCTCACCTTTCGATCCGACACTTGTTGCCAATCCGGAACGAAAGCTTTAAATAATGGATTGTAAAAAGAATTTTTCATGCAGCTACCCCTACTTTACTTCAGGCTCACTTTGTTGTCCCAACTCTATCTGTTCGGTATTATCCGTTATCTCTAACTCTTCCTGCTCCGCCAAGGCCTTCTTTAACTCCCGCACCAATTCGTTGGAACAGGAGGTGGATTTGGGCCCACAGGTAACCCCTTCCAACTTTTCGGCAATTTGATCCACAGTCCACCCATCCACTAAAGATGCAATAGTTTTTAAACCGCCGTTGCACCCACCATGAAAA
>CAYVFH010000074.1:0-3173 GCA_964450985.1 uncultured Oscillospiraceae bacterium
CCTCCGGCAAATCTTCCGGAGTATGAACATCTTTGAAATATTCATAAAAAAGCTGATCGAAGCGGTCGAAGTCCGCTTCGCTTTTTACTAGGATTGCACGACAAAGCTGATAAAAGCCGGTCAGACTGGAATAAGCAAGACCTTTTTTCAAAGCGGCCATTAGCGTCAACCATTTATCCATGGAAACATCGATATCCGATTTTCTCAGAAAATAGAAAAAAGATAGAAACATATCACCAATTCCTTAAGGAGTATCCCTTTTCTTTAATTTCATACATCACTTCAATATCCTGATTTTTTTTCAAAAGAACGCCAACATAGGGAATTTCTTTCCCGATCCTCTGAATATCGATTCCCGCTAATATTAAAGCCTGGAGCCAATCCAACAGCTCCGATGTGGATGGCAGTTTCTGCAAGTCCTTCATTTGCCGGATTCGATAAAAGGTTTCCATGGCCTGATTCAACAAATCCTGATCCACATCTTCAAAATGAACCCGAACAATTTCTTCCATTTTTTCCGGTTCGGGAAACGCAATATAATGAAATATACAACGTCTTAAGAAAGCATCCGGCAACTCCTTTTCTGCATTGCTTGTTATGATAACGATGGGCCGAATACAGGCTTGCACCGTTTCCTTTGTTTCCGGGATATAAAATTCCATCTTGTCCAACTCCCACAATAAATCATTGGGGAATTCCAAATCCGCCTTGTCGATTTCGTCAATCAATAGAACCGGCTGTTTTTCTGAAACAAAGGCCTCTCCTAGTTTCCCCAGCTTGATATACTGCTTGATGTCACCCACATTACCCTCGCCGAACTGACTGTCATACAGTCTTTGCACCGTATCGTAAGTATACAAGCCCTCTTGCGCCTTGGTGGTGGATTTTATGCTCCATGTTAGTAATTCCATATTCAAAGCTTTGGCGATAGATTCGGCCAACATGGTTTTCCCAGTACCCGGTTCCCCCTTAATTAATAGAGGTTTTTCCAAGGCGATTGCCACATTAACCGCATTCATCAGCTCTTCTGTCACAACATAATCGCTACTACCTTGATATGTCTTCTTCCCTGTCATCTTGATTGCTCCTTACATTATTTACTCTCTATAACCCAATCATTAACGGTACCATAATGGGGACCGATATGCTTAGTATCACCCCAGTGATGAAACTATAAATAGTGATATTCGGTGCTGTGGCTTTTTCCACTATAGGCAGGCACACATCCATAGCCGCAGCTCCCGGCAAAGAGGTGCATTCCACAAATCCAACGTATTTGGCTACCACGGGAATTAAAATAATTCCCAATAGCTCTCTCATCACATTGTACATGAAGGACAAGGCAGATATTTCAGTACTATACTCCGCCAGTATTATCGGAGCTAGAGTATACCATCCAAAGCCGGCACTAACCGCCATACTTTCCCTTGCCGTGATGGGCAAAAAGAAGGAAACGATGAAAGCAGCCAACAACGTACCCATAACAATGGCTAAAGGAAACACCAATACTCGAGGCCCCACCTTTTTAAAACTGGAGACCACAGTACCTTCTCGGCCCAAATCCACTCCCACGAAAAAAAAAAGCAAACACAACCCTACAATGAGAAGATTTCCGGAAGCCTCTAAGAATGCTTCCGGAAGAATCCATTCTCCCGCCAACACTCCCAGGACCACAGAAATCAATATGCCCCTGGTCACGATTTATACCCCCTGTTATCAATTCCCATCCATTTTCTGGCCAGGAACACCATAGCGACTGAACCAATAAAGCATGCGATGGTGATAATCAGGGCATTCAACCCGATAGACCCCAGGCTTTCCAATACTCTTGGGTCCCCTCCAATTCTACTTCCCATCACAAAAACCAACACAAAAACAGATACCGTGGCCGCTTTGGAAAAAATAGCCCAAGGTCCCTTTGTTTTTCTCAGACGACTTCCCACAAAATATCCCATTAAAGCCATACTCAAATATAATACCAGCAACTCCATGTTTTCCCCCTTAGCGCATTTATTGTTGATTTAAGTAATTGATGATTCCCAATGCCACTCCATAGGCATAGTTCTCCACATATTCCTCTTGAGAAATAAGTTGAAAATCCGCTGCATTTGACAGATAGGCCCCTTCCACCACAATGGCCGGCATGCTGGTCTTATTCAACACAGCAAGCTGGGGATACGAACGAGCTCCATTGTCTTTCGTGCCTAAAACCCGGGACAAATACTGCTGGATAAATTCAGCCATCTCTCCACTTTGGATTCCATACAGTTCTTCCAAGCTTTCTCCCTGGGCCGTCATCTTATCATAGTAATATGTTGTGGTGCCATGAATCCAAGAGGAATCAGAAGAATTATTATGAATCGACAAGAAAATATCGATTTTCCCTTCATTGGCAATGGCAACTCGTTCATACTTGTCCAGGTATTGATCCGTCTCTCTGGTCATCCCCACAGTGGCTCCAGCCTGGATTAAAAGTTCCTTCAACCGGGAAGCAATCTGTAAGTTCAAATGGCTTTCATAAATCTCTTCTCCCTGTGGTGATGTTCCGATGGCCCCCGGGTCCCGTCCACCATGGCCTGGATCCAAGAGTATTTTTTTCGACTGGCCAAACCCAAGCAGAATGGGAATGTCCAGCCTTTGCTGAATATATGCCATTCTTTCTTTATCATTCCACAACACCTGATACCCCAGCTCCTCCGACAAAAATCGTAAAGGCACCATGGTACTTCCAAATCCGTCATTATTGTGGTCAATGATGAGAGGAGGTGTATCCAATGTCACATCCACACCATCCACAGAAGCGACGCCTCCCCCAATCACCATACGTATTTCTTGAGGAGGTTGGCTGACTATCACCTCTTGGGTATCTTCCAGAAATGTCACCGTTGCCCCCATATGTTCAAAAACAGCACGAACAGGAATCAGGATTCTGTCTCTCAAAATGAATGGAGGACAATCCTCTTCCAAAAATGTCATTTGCCGATCTTCATGATTTACACCGATGGGATACTGAGCGCAGAAACCCAATCCTTCCTGGATTTCAGCCTGTGTAATGAGATTCTCTGATGCTGCCACATCCCCAAAGATATTCCATTGAAAACCCACTCCCATCCATACACTCATCAGGAGTAAAAAACAACAACTTCGGCTCAGTATTTTTTTCTTGTAATGCC
>CAYVFH010000074.1:3199-4108 GCA_964450985.1 uncultured Oscillospiraceae bacterium
AATAAATGGTCTCCTTTTTATTCTCGTGAATGCACACCGGCCCCCAAATTTCAATACCATGAACCCGTCCTTCTTTTTTGGTCACCGTCACTCCGATTTCTCCTTCGGGTTGGCCTATGTGATAGCACCACTCCCCGTGTTTTTCACTCTTTTCCCCCGCCAACATGGCCGCTACGGCTGTAGTCCCCGATCCACAGCTGCCTTCTAAATACATCGTATCCACTCCGCGGACATGAACCACCGGAATCATGGTCATAGTGAACGGATCAAAGAACAAAACTCCCAGGGCAGGTGCCGCTGAATCCCCTTTGGCTTTTTCCAGAATGAACGACATCACTTCTTCGGAATATGGAACTCCGGCACAAATATAATGATGGATTCCCTCCAGCTCAACTTTTGTAATTTCCCCTCCGATGCCCGCATTACTCCAATCCAATTTTTCCAATTTCATAGGAAGCGGCATGGTAATTCGGGTGTGGTCTGTTTTTGTGTTCACCACCACTTTCAGTGGTTGGTTGGCTCCGGAAACACGGACCATCACTTCCCCTTCTCCCTTTTGGCCCTCTTTTCTTGCCAACCACAATCCGTAGGCACGGGATGCGTTTCCGCAAAATTCATGTCCTGACATTTCCATTCTATCTTCTAAAATGTATGCCACCTGCTCCACGGAGGGTTCCAAGATTTCCATCATTATCTTGCCCACCGGCTGATACCATGCCCGGTTAATAGGAGTGAGTACAAAGCATGTGATATTCCCGGCGGAATCGGCAATAAAATATTCGATTTCCAGGCCTTTGCCTATTTTCATTATACCTGTCCACTTTCTATTTTTGGCACTAAGAATGACAATGCCCTGGGCTGTACCATCAATTCTATGGTTCCGGTCTCCTGGATTTCTCCGTCGGTACA
>CAYVFH010000075.1:0-4106 GCA_964450985.1 uncultured Oscillospiraceae bacterium
GTTACATCCAGCTTCTTGCCTTCTTCAAACTCTTGAACCGTCATAACCTGCCCCACTTCGTAGGAATCGCCCTGATCAGGTGTAAACTCCACAAGATGTTTTTTTAACACCCCACTCTTTTGGAAATGGCCTGTCATAGGCTTATTGACTCTCTGTGGTTTGGCATCCTGGAATCCTACCTGAACCGCATCGTAGCCATCGGTTTCCACAGTCTTAATTTGGGTTACCGTTTGAGGGCCTGCTTCGATCACCGTTACGGGAATCACTTCTCCCAACTCGGTGAATACTTGGGTCATTCCGACTTTCTTTCCTAATATGATCTTCATCGTCTATTTTTCTCCTTTTCTCTTACAGCGGATCACTCTTACCATAGAGCGATCATACTAAGGGGAGTACCCTTACTTATCTGCATATTTTCGGTGAACTCTACAACTTGATTTCGATATCCACACCCGCGGGGAGTTCCAGCTTCGTTAAAGCATCTGTGGTCTTTCCCGTTGCGTTGGTGATATCAATCAACCTTTTGTGGGTTCTTTGTTCAAACTGTTCTCTGGAATCCTTGTACTTGTGTACCGCACGGATTACCGTTACCACTTCCTTCTCTGTAGGGAGCGGAATGGGCCCGGATACATCGGCACCGGTCTTCTTGGCTGTTTCCACGATTTTTGCCGCGGACTGATCCAGCAAAGCGTGATCATAGGCTTTTAGTCTGATTCGGATCTTTTGTAATTCGCTCATTTTCTTCCTCCTAAATAGTTTTGTACGATTTTCGCTATTCTTGTACAAGGGGTTTCGTTGTCTGTTTTCAACGTGTACAGCGTTTCGCTTGCTTTGTACACGGCTCCGTGTGTTTCCTATTTCTTTTCACAGAACAAAACCTGGTTCACCCCTTCGCCCCTGTCAAGCAGGGACAATTCTCCGCGGAAATTACCTGATAGCTCAGCAACTTCCCGCATCATCGCTATAAGCAAGCCTCTACAATATATAACAGCGAAAAACAGATTGCAAGGGTTTTTTTAAGCTTTTTTCATTTTTTTAAGTTGTGCACAGCCGAAAGCTGATATTTTCAATAGCTACACCAGTTATCAACTGAACACGCATCCGTGTGTTCCATTTTCCCTTTTGTTCCATATAAAAAACCGTTCCAAAAGTCATTATATAAATAAATAGAAAGGAACGGTTTTCCCACACTCATCATATTAAAGTTGTTGACATTATATGATATTACCGATTAATAGCCCAAATCTTCATCAATCAAAATCACATGAACCCGCCCGGGATTCTGGTTAAATCGATTGGTTACTATGGCGGAGCAGATGGTTTCTTTCGGCAACAAGCAATCACAGCATTTCCCCGTCAATGCACAAGGAGTCTTTTTCCCCAGTCGCACTGCATTTTTAGGGCATGCCACTTCTTTGACTCGGGTGATGGCCTCTTCCAGGTTTTCCGTCAGCTTGTTCTTCCCCACCAGCACTACCACCTTGTGGGGGCCGAAGGTTAATGCCGCCACCCGGTTTCCCGTACCATCGATATTGGCCAGTTCGCCGTCTGTGGTCATGGCATTGGAGCTCAAGAAAAACACATCG
Source organism: uncultured Oscillospiraceae bacterium (assembly GCA_964450985.1). Taxonomy (GTDB): domain Bacteria; phylum Bacillota; class Clostridia; order Peptostreptococcales; family Anaerovoracaceae; genus JAAZGD01. Next base: position 1,587 of record CAYVFH010000075.1, read on the forward strand.
GAAAGTAGTCCTTGTCGACGTCGTTCATAGTTTACCTCCGGATCTTTTTCCGAATAGGGGTCGATGATAGAAATCTTTCCTTCTTGTTGCAAGATCAGCAATTTATCTCGTAATCCCGTTTCATCTAAAGTAACGGAGCCGCCCCAGGAAACCACATTTCCCTCATCCACCAAGGACAGGGCGATTTGGCAAGCTTCTTTACTGGTCTCCGCATAATATCCTTCCATATTTCTTTTCTTTAAATTCTTTAAAATAGCATCAATTTTTGCTTTCATTTCCATTCCGGTTTCTCCTTTCATTTATTTTCTCTGTATGCCTTGGCAATCTCCGCACCGATTGCTGCATTGTTTAGCACAAGCTGAATATTCGTCTCCAAACTCTCCCCTACCGTCAGCTCCTTGATGCGGTCCAACAGGAAGGGGGTCACTCTTTTCCCTGCGATTCCTTTGGCGCGCCCTTCTTCTAATGCTTCCTTTATATAACCGCTCATCTTCGTGAATGGAATTTCCTGTTCCTCCGGGATGGGGCATCCGATTACCACTCCACCCCCAAGTCCCGTTTTGTACTTGGTACGAATGATTCCTGCCGCATGGGAAGCATCCCGAAGGGAATACTCTACTTTGAATCCGCTTTGGCGGCTGTAAAAAGCCGGAAACTCTCCGGTTTGATATCCAAAAACAGGAACCCCTGCTGTCTCTAAATATTCCAGAGTGGCCCCGATATCCAGAATGGATTTCACACCGGCACAAACCACCACCACATCGGTGGACTTGAGTTCCTCTAAATCCGCAGATATATCAAAAGATTCTCCGGCACCTCGATGAACACCTCCAATACCCCCTGTAACGAAAATCCGAATGCCTGCTTGAGCCGCTACAATCATGGTGCCTGCCACCGTGGTGGCGCCATCTCTTTTATCTGCCAACACCACCGGAAAATCACGGCGGCTTACCTTCACCACATCCTTGGCCTGGGCTAGGTATTCGATTTCTTCCGGAGTCAGCCCCACCTTAATACGGCCTTGTAAGATGCCAATGGTGGCAGGAACCACTCCCTTATCTTGAATGACCTTCTCCACCTGACGGGCCGTATCCACATTTTGCGGGTAAGGCATCCCGTGGGCAATGATGGTACTCTCTAAAGCCACCACCGGCTTTCCCAGATCCAAGGCCGTTCTTACATCGGGATGAATATCAATAAACTCACGCATTGGATTTCCCTCCTTTTTCCCATCTATTCAGCAGCAGCTCCATGCCCATACAGGGATTCACCGGAGCCTTACTCTCCATGGCAATTTGGGATGCAGTCATAGCGATTTCTGCAGTCTTCCTCACATCCCACTGGCGCAAATGCCCCAACAATACTGCAGCGCTAAAGGCATCCCCCGCGCCGGTAGCACTCTTCAACACCGTTTTTCTAACAGGAATCAGTCCCTGTTCACTTCCTTCTCGATAATACACACCACCACTACCTAATGTAATGAAGATTCTTGTTACCCCCTGAGCCAAAAACCAATCTCCGGCTCGGTTCAAATCCTCTTCACTAAGTATGGTGAGTCCGCTGAGTTCTTCCGCCTCCATGCGGTTCGGCTTAATGGTATGAAACCTGCCAATGGTCTTTCGTGCTCTTCCTGCCTTGGCCACTGAAACCGGATCCAGAAACAGAGGCAGTCCCTCCAAATCCCGGGTCAAGTTCTCCAGCAATTCTTCCGATAAGTTGGTGTCCAAACATAGAATTTGACTCTCCTTGAGCCATGGAATCATGGGATGCAACCGCTCTTTGGTGATTTTCTCCAATACATCCATATTACATAGTCCCATTTCCATATCTCCCAGAATGTTTAAGATGGAAAGATACATGGCGGAACTCTCTTCCGGATAAAGGACCACTTGGCTCACATCCACACCCAGACTTTCCAACTCGTTCTTGGCTGAAATTCCCACAAAATCCTCTCCGGCAGCGGAAACCAATGCCACGGAAACACCCAACCTGCCCAAATTCTCCGTAATGTTTCGGCCCACTCCGCCATGAGAGATACGGATTACCCCCGGGTTGGAATCCTGCAACTTTAAATCTTCCTGAGGGACTCCTTCAATATCCGCCGTAATTCCGCCGATTACCGTCACTTCTCGTTTCATATCATTCGAATCCTACCCTTCTACAAATACACTTCCCCCGATAAATTCCCGCAAAATGGAATGGTTGGGGATAATGGTTTCATCTTCGATGATTTGGAAGAAACGCAAAAAGGCTAACATCCTTCTGGCCTCTGCATACTCTTCTTCTTCTCTGCTTATAGACTCCAGCAGGGGGGCTGCGTATTTTTTCAACACGGCCAACTCATATATGTGAGCTGAATTGAAAAGCACATCCGCCTTACTGTTATAGGGGAATATATTGGCAAATTCCCCCGCACGTACCTTGGGCCAATCCCGAATGGTTTTCTGCGCATCGTGTCCACGATACAAATAATCACGTACCAGCCTCCTCAACATCCGAGAGTCCGTGGTAGGAATTCGG
>CAYVFH010000076.1:0-3996 GCA_964450985.1 uncultured Oscillospiraceae bacterium
AAGACACCCACCGAATAGGCCCCGATGGCCATAAAACCGGCTTGCCCCAATGAGAACACTCCGGTAAACCCGTTAACCAGGTTCATGGAAACCCCAATCAAAGCATAAATAACCGAGATTCGAACGATACGAACCGTATATGAAGTCCCAATCATTCCCTGGTCCAACATGTACGTAAGGGCCACGCAACCCAGTACCAGCAGAATGGTTAGAATCATTTTTGTCTTTTTACTTAATTGTTTGTATTGAAAATCCATAGGCATCACACTTTCTCTGCAATCTTCTCGCCCAAAAGTCCGGTGGGGCGGAAGAGCAGCATTATGATTAGCAATACAAAGGTAAAGGCATCGCTGTATCCGGTCATGGCGGGAAATGCCGCCACTAAGAAGGTTTCCGCTAGCCCGATAATAAATCCGCCGATGACAGCTCCCGGTATATTGCCGATACCTCCCAGTACAGCAGCTACGAAACATTTCAAGCCCGGCATAAATCCACTAAAGGGATACACCATGGGTCTGGGAGAGAAATATAGGATGGCACTGATGGCTGCCAGGGAACATCCGATGACAAAGGTGATGGTAATGATTCGATTGATTTCAATCCCCATCAGCTTGGCCGCTTCAAAGTCCTTGGAAACGGCTCTCATGGCCATTCCTGTCTTGGTATTATTCACAAGATACATCAGCACAAATAACAGGACCAGGGTCACAATGGGTGTGATGAAGGTGACAATGGGTGCGGAAACCGGACCCAGCTGATACACCTTTTGTAAGAATCCCAGTTCCGGAAATGCACGAGGAAGTCCTGTGAATAGATAGGTGGCAGAGTTAACCAAGAGATAGGACACTCCAATGGCCGATATCATAATGGACATTCTGGGGGACTCCCGTAACGGCTTGTAAGCCGCCCGTTCGATGGCCACTCCCAAAAGGACGGTAACAAGAACCACAAATAAGATGGCGATGTACCAAGGCATCCCGAAGGATGAAACGGCAAAAATAGTAAAATACCCTGCCATCATGAAAATATCTCCATGGGCAAAGTTGATTAGTCGCAGGATTCCGTACACCATGGTGTATCCAATGGCAATCAGCGCATATGCCGATCCCAAGGAGACTCCGGTAACGCAATTCTGAAAAAAGGTTATGGCGTCCATACGTTTCTCCAATACGTTAGATTTAAGTCATTCCCCCTGGTGTCAATTTGTCAAAAATAGAGCAGGAGAAGGAACCTCCTCCTGCCCATCTCATGTTCGTCTCAAGTGTCTTGATAATATATTCCTAGTCTACCGTTACCGCCTGCAAGAATACGAATTCTCCGTTTTCAACGGTCTTGATTACGGCCATATTCTTTTGGGCATCTCCCAGGGAATCAAAGGTTACGGTACCCGTAACGCCTTCAAAATTATCCGTTGCATTCAAAGCGGCCTGGATAGATGCTCCATCGGTAGCTCCGGCTCTTTCAATAGCATCCAGCGCAACCATGTATGCATCATATCCCAATGCGGATACAGCGGGTACTGGTGTGTAATAAGCCTGCGAGAATCCATCCACGAAATCCTTGGCCAGTTGGCTGGAATCCGCTAATCCTGCATCAAAGAAAGTGGACAGTACGATGCCTTCTGCATCTTCACCGGCATTTTCAACGATGGTGATATTTTCCCAAGTGTCTCCACCCATAATGGTGGCTTCAATTCCAAGAGCTCTGGCTTGCTTAATAATCAGCGGAGCCGTTGTGATGGAAGACGGTGCAAAGATAACATCCGGGTTCGCTGCTTTAACATTCTGCAAAATCGCATTGAAGTCTGCTTGATTCTGTTGGAATGTTTGGTTTACAACGATAGCACCATCATCTCCGGTCAGGTCTTTAAATGCTTCCATAAAGAAGTTTCCAAGGCCTGTGGAATAATCGTCACCCAACTGGGTAATAACAGCAGCTGTGCTGGCTCCTTGCTGAACCGCAAAGTTGGCCATAACGGTTCCTTGGAATGGATCCAGGAAGCAAACACGGAAATACCATTCATTGGCACTGGTAACCTGAGGGTTGGTGCAGGAAGCGCCTATTGCGGGAACTCCGGCATCTGAGAAAACTTCACCGGCAGCAATGGATACGCCGGAACCATAAGAACCAATCACCGCAACCACGCCCTGATCAATCAGGTAGTTGGCAGCCGTAACCGCCATGGTTTTATCCGACTGATTGTCCGATACTACCAACTCTACGGTATACTCTACATCCCCGATCATCACCGTGGGTTTTACAGTATTGGCATACATGATACCATCTACTTCTTGTTGTCCGCCGCCACCGTTCTCACCGGTCAAGGGCTCGAACACCCCGATTTTGATGATGTTTTCGGTCTCAGCACCTTCTTCGCCGCCGCCACCGCATCCTACTGCAAATACAGAGAAGACTAGCAAAAGGGCCAGCAGCAATGAAATCTTTTTCATAATCGTTTTTCCTCCTTCGATACGCATGTCAATAAAATTTAGATACACATTTGACAAGAACAAAATTACCCTTCTAATTATATATGTTTTTGGGTAAAAGTAAAGACTTTCACTTGGGTTTTTAACGGCTTTCAACCCTTTCCCTGTTTTGTTCCCATGCCCTCGATAAAGTCCTCCAACTGAGAAAGATGGTTGATTTCGTTCACCCTTCTTTTCATTTCTGAGGCCCCCGGCAAACCTTTCACATACCAGCCAATGTGCTTTCGCATTTCCCGGATCGCAGAATAGTCTCCTTTTAATTGCACCAACATGGACAGTTGGCGTAGCATGATTTCCCTTTTTTCCTCTATGGTAGGAGGGTCTGGAGGAACCCTTCCCTTCCATGCCGCCACACACTCCCTAAAAATCCAGGGGTTTCCCAAAGCTCCCCTGGCAATCATCACATAGTCCACACCTGTTTCCTCCATCATGCGAAGAGCATCCTGGGAAGAAAACAGGTCCCCGCTACCAATGACAGGAATGGAAAGGGCCTTTTTCACCCGGGCGATTTCATCCCATTCCGCCTTGCCGGAATAGAATTGGTCTCTTGTTCTTCCATGAATGGCCACGGCACTGCCACCGGCTAATTCTACGGCTTTGGCCACCTCCATACAGTTGATGGAATCTTTATCCCATCCCAACCGCATCTTTACCGTTACCGGCTTGTTGGTATGCTTCACCGCTTCTTCCACCAATCGAAATGCTAGGTCGGGATTTTTCATCAGCGCACTTCCCTCGCCGTTTTTTACTACCTTCGGAACCGGACATCCCATATTGATGTCCAATAGCACGTGGTCCCGAAGATCCAACTTTTCCGCCGTAAAAGCCATGATTTCAGGTTCAGACCCAAAGATTTGATAGGCTACCTGCTTCTCCTCTTCTTCGACATGGAGCAAAACCTCGGTGCCTCGGTCTCCATAATATAGACCCTTACCACTAATCATTTCGGAATAAACCAAAGAAGCCCCTTGCTGTCGAACCAGTCGGCGAAAGGGGCTGTCGGTAATGCCAGCTAAAGGCGCCATCAGAAATGGATTTTCCAACACCAAATTTCCTATTTTTTTCATAAAAGCATTATACCAAAAAATCTTCCCTCAGGGAAGATTTGTCCGTTTGTTGAAGATGACAGTGTGTCGCATTGCAGACTTTTCTCTTTAATGATACCCAAAATTCAAGGATGGTACCGGAGCATACATGTCATACTCCCATTCCCTTTCCTTTTCCGTTATCTTTTCCTCGTTTTGATTTCCTTGGGCTTTTTCCAAAGAAACCATTTTTTCTTTTTCTTCTCTCTTAGTATCCATCTTAACCTCGATTTGTTGCTTTATCTCATTAAAGGCATATCTCTATAAAGCGATACTACCACATGGCCCATCCTTTGTCAATCCCTATCTTCATCCTCGCATCTTCATCCGCTGTAACCTGGCCTGGAATCTTCACCCACAAAAAAAGGGTTCTATAATAAATGTTGGGGTGGTCTACTCGAAGAGAGAGTAGATCCTCCAGC
>CAYVFH010000077.1:0-3963 GCA_964450985.1 uncultured Oscillospiraceae bacterium
CCCACCTTTTCTTATAGTGTGCGAGAGTTCTTTCAGGAACAAGATATATTTGTGGAAGAAATTACGGAAGAGCAATATAAACAGGTAGTGGCCATGGAATCTCTAAAAGTGATTTTCGATGAGGCCTTGCCTTTAGAATTCTTATGTCAGGTCTATGAGTGGGAATGCCCATCCGCTACGGAAACCATCCAACAGGTATCCGAATTGGCATATAGCTTTGGCAGCATGGAGAGCCTTTTCGTTCGGGATAAAGGCCAGGGCAAATATTATCGTATCATTGGCAATGGAGAAAATTTGGAGAAGACACCCTTTCTTTCTCTATACCAAAGAACAGCAATCAATGCCCACGTGGCATATCCCTTGTCCCTTTTGATGGGAGAAGCAGAAGCCAATCCGGTGTTGGTACCATTGCCCAATGAATTCCCATATACCATTACCACCTATACCAACGAACGAGCGATTGGAGGAGAAGACTTTGAGCGGAGTCTGGCGAAAACCTTTTTCGGCAACACCTTTGACTTTACGCGAATCATTCAGGATGCCAAAGGCACCAACACCTATATGTATGGTTATGGACAGCGGGTATTGGTGGCAACCAAAGACGGCACCTTTCGATACCAGGAAGAGACGGCCGTGACCCAGGACGTAAAGCTTTTGGACAGCTTAGAAATCGCCCTGGAATTTTTATCGAAGCATGGAGGAACCCAAGGTGCTTCGGAGGAAATCTACGCCCTTCACCTCTCGGATATTCAGCAGCAAGCCAGCCGGCCTTCCTCGGTGCGTTTTCTCTTTGACCTATGGGAAAAAAGTGCCGTGCGATATGAGGGGGGAGGCGCTCTGGCCATCACCGTAGTGGGAGAGCAAGTCGTTGAATTTACCCGGGACTTTTATATTCCGGAAAAAACCCAAACCCAGCCTTTCTCGGCAGGAGACTACACCGCCGTGAATGTGCTGGCCACCAACTATGAACAGATGGCAGCGGTTCTCATGGAAGCAGGCTTCTTTCAGGACAAAAGAGAAGAGTCATTATCATTGGTGCTGCAAAGCATTCAAAGCATTCGTTTAGCAGAGACTCGTTTTGCCAAAACTCAGGAAGGTATGGGGAAAATAGAGACTTGTTGGTGTTTCTTTATCGAAGAGGATGGAAAGCAGATGGAATTTTATTATAGTATTAGAGATGCCCTTCCTATGGGGCATACCTTTCGATAGAGGAGTATAATCATGGATTGGGCCAAAGCCAAGACCATCATCATCATAGCGCTCCTACTTACCAACCTGTTCCTGATTGCCATCTACGGGGATTTTGGGGTGAAGGACAAGCCGCAAACATTTGATCGAGCCGCACTGATTCAGCTTTTGGAAGAGCGGGGCGTGGTATTGGAGGCGGCAATTCCGGAAAGGCCAAAAGACATGGAGTTGCTTTCGGTAGAGGTAATCCATTCCAGTCAGGAGGACATACAAGCCCTTTTGGAGAGCCAGGGGGCGGCAGATCTCTTTTGGTTGCCGGAGACTTGGCGGGAGAGCGGAGCCTGGGATATTGAGAAGCCCGGTAGACAGGAAGCCTATCTGGAATGTGCCGGGAATTTTGCCATGGCATTAGGCGTTTCCAATCCCCAGAACGATTCAGCGGAAGTAGATCAAGAGGGGGAAGAGGTGACAGTGACTTTTCGAAACCAGTATGATGGGATTCCCCTGGAAGGAAGCCGTTTCTCGGTCATCTTCCGACAAGGAAGGATGACAGGGGGAGAAGTTTTTTGGCTGGTACCTGCCGAATATAGCCGAAAAAAGGTATCGGTGGCCGATGCTTCCGTTGCCCTGCTCGCTTTGGTGAGTCAGAAAGAGGCGGAAGAAATTTGGGTAGTAGAAGAAATGAATCTGGTGTATTGGTTGGGAGATGACCCAGAAGATTTTGGGGATACTGTAGCGGACACCGCATTCCCGGCCTGGTATATACAGTACAATAATGGAGAAAAAAAATATGTCAATGCGGCCCAGTTCTAAAACGGATTTCGTAAAGTCATCTGGGTGAGTCATAAAAATATTACATCAGAGGAGACAGCAATGAGTTTGCGATTTTGTTCTTTTTCCAGTGGAAGTAGTGGAAATTGCTATATGGTGCAGTCCCCGGAGACGGCGCTCTTAATTGATGCGGGGATCAGTGCCAAACGAATCATGATGGGCCTTGCGGCAACGGAAACCCCCGTTGAAAAGGTGAAAGGAGTCATGATTACCCATGAACATTCGGATCATATCCGAGGTCTTCGGGTGCTTCTAAAAAGACTGGGTCAGCCCCCGGCGTTTGCCAATCACTCTACTTGGCAAGCCATGGGTATGACCGAGTTTGTATCCTTTCCCCAGGTGTTTGATACAGGGACTTCTTTTTGGGTGGGAGATATTCAGGTGAAAGCCTTTCCCACTTTTCATGATGCGGCGGAACCGGTGGGATATTCCTTTATGGCAGGTGGCCGTAAACTTTCCATCGTAACGGATACCGGAAAAATCGGAGATGTAATTCTGGAGGAAATTCGAGATGCGGATACCATCGTGATGGAGGCGAATCATGAAGAGGAGTTGTTGCTGATTGGTAGATATCCTTATTACTTAAAGCGAAGAATTCTCAGCGACAAGGGCCACTTGTCCAACCGGGCGGCGGCTCAGGCCTTGTGTCAGCTGCCGGAACGAGACCAAAGACAGCGCACCGTCCTTTTCGCCCATCTCAGCAAGGAAAATAATTTTCCCGAAAGTGTAATGCAGACCGTGGGGGAAATTTTTCCTCAGGGAGAGCATTTTGCCATGGATATATTATTGCGAGATCAGATTAGTTGCATTTATATGGTGTAATGCAAAAACCATTTGGGAAGGTAGTTAGAATATGAACATCACTCTCCTCTGCGTGGGGAAGCTAAAAGAAGAATATTGGCGGAAAGCCCAGGAGGAATATGCCAAAAGACTGACCCGTTATGGCACGTTGCAAGTGGTGGAGGTGCGGGAGCGAGACAATGTGGAAAAAGAAGGAGAAGACATCCTGAAGAGAATTCGGGAGGAGGATTATCTCATTGCCCTTGCCATTTTAGGGAAAACCATGGATTCCGTAACCTTGTCTCGGCATTTGGAAAACTTATCGATTCAAGGGAAAAGCAGCATTACTTTCGTCATTGGCGGGTCCTTGGGCTTATCGCAATCCGTCTTGAATCGAGCCAATTTCACCCTTAGTTTTTCCAAGCTGACCTTTCCCCACCAGATGATTCGAATTTTCCTTTTAGAACAAATATATCGCAGTTACAAGATTATGAAAGGGGAGGTGTATCACAAATGAGCAATCGGACCTTTCAAGTACAAAAGGCTCTTTTGGCGGAGATCAACCGATATGAAAATGCAGTCCCCCACCGAGATGCTTCACCGGACTGGGAATGACTTCATTTAGCTAGCTGCGGACGTCTCGGGTATCTATTGGCGGAAGAACGGGGGGTGAATCCGGAGCTGGCCGCTATTGCATGTTCATGTCATGACTATGGAAGAATTATTACAGGTCGGCAAGAGGGGCATGCAGAATGGGGATATCAGCCGGTGATGGAGTTTCTTGAGAAACTGGGACTATTTTCTTCCGATGAGGTGGAGCAAATCGCCATTGCGGTGAAGAATCACAGCAAAAAAGGTGAAATTCACCAACCACTAGATGAGGTGGTAAAGGATGCAGACGTGTTGGACTTTCATCAATATGGGTTAGAGCTGCCTCGTCAGGACCAGCGAAATCGTCTACAAAGCTTGGCAAAGTATACCAAATAGCCGGTGGTTTTCTTGCGAAAACAGCAAGAAAGTGATATAATTTTTCCATTGTGAATATTTTGCACATCCAAGAAAGAGGTGGATGTGAGCCTTGCATACAAAATACAAACCATGGAGGAGCAGTAAGTTGTATCATATTATGCGTAAAATGAGGGATCTTTCCATTCCTCTTCTAGC
>CAYVFH010000078.1:0-3940 GCA_964450985.1 uncultured Oscillospiraceae bacterium
ACAGAAACCCTTCGGGTTAAATCGCCGGATGCCAGTCCTTCCGCTGCACTTAAAAGATCATCCATGGGCCGCATCATCTTGCGAATCAGTATCAAGTAAGCCATCACGGAAAGTATTACCAGTAGAGTCGCCGCCAAACCGGCCCACCACATGGTTCTTATTAAGTCCGCCAAAAAATAACTGCGGGGAAGGGCGGTGATAATTACCCAGCCCAGCCCCTCCAAATCTATTTCTCGTACACTGATGTAAAAATCTTCGCCCGGCCCCTCATACCGGAATTGGGTATTGGCGGAATTTAAGTAGTTCAGATATATTTGTTCGAAATTCTCTCCGGGAATGTCTGATAATAATAATCTTTGTAGGGTGCCATCCTCCTCGATTCTAAAATTATCCAATTCCAAAGAATTAGCGATTAGGTATCCAGACTCTTTTTCCAAAATTACCGTATTTCCCTGATATCCATGGACCGTACCCGATAAGTACTGTCCGATATCCCCCAATAACATATGGGCCCCCATCACTCCTCGCAGGGCCCCCTGCGCATCGAAAACCGGCCATGCCGCAGACACCGTCAAATCATCCATAACAAAGTGCTTGTAAATAGGAGAATACCCGGGTTGCCCCGTTTCTGCCGCCACTTTATACCAAGCACGGGTTCGAGGATCAAAGGCTCCTGCCTGCACCACCAAATTCCCTGCTGTTAAATCTTCTTTTACGGTATAATACCAGGAATTCCCTCCCGTAGTGGCATCGTTCCGCATGATTTCAATCTCACCCTCAGGGTTTCTGCGCGCTCCATAGTACTCCCCTTGCTCGGAGCCGTAGCTAAAGCTGTAAATAGCATCCCCATGGGCTTGCAATACCCCCACAAAAAACTTTTCCCGCCCCGCCGGATTATCCATATCCAAAATTTCATTTTGAACCACACCATGCTGTGCTTCATTGATATGAAACGGAGCGTGCAACGTCACACTTAAATCACTGTAAATTTTCTCGTTTAAATCGGATGCAATCTGTTGGGCCATTCTTTCCCCGGAGGCACTCCAATTGGAAAATAAAATTACGCCGTATGCTGTTAGTAACACGGTCATGGATAATAGAAAAACCACGATAATCATCATCTTGATGGGTATCGGTTTTTTTCTTTCCTTGTTCATTTGTTCCACCCTTTTTTGAGCTGTCCAAAGTCGTCCAGCCTTCTCCTCCCTACTTCCAATTTCTTAAGAACGAAACCGCCTCGCCTTCATCGAGGGGTTTGCTGATATAGAACCCTTGTGCTTTGTCACAACCATTTTCTCTCAAATATTCCAACTGGGCCTGATACTCCACCCCTTCAGCGATGACGCAGTGGCCCAACTTGTGACCCATAGATATGATGTCTCCGGACAAGGTTTCCTCCGGTTTCGATAATAACAACTTATCGGTAAAGAACTTATCGATCTTTAAGCAATTTACATTCAATTCCCGCTCCCTGGCCAAAGAAGAATATCCGGTACCAAAATCATCAATAGCGATTCGGATACCTTTCGCCTGTAGCTGGGCAAAGACTCGATTCAAGTTATCGTAATTGTTGGTAAACACCGACTCCGTGATTTCCAGTATAACATGGGTTGGTTCTACCCCTTTCTTGTTAATCAGGGAGAGTACATTTTTAGTAAAATCGCTTCGCAAAAATTGCAGAGCCGACACATTAACCGACAAGACAATCCCTGGCTTCCCTTCCCCCTTCATCTTATTCAGAAAATCCAAAGCTTGGGATAAAATCATATCCCCCAATGGAAGAATTAAGCGGGTCTTTTCCGCCACAGGAATAAACTCATCCGGTGGGATTCTCCCATAGGCGTCACTATTCAATCTGGCAAGAGCCTCAAACCCATCAATCTCTCCGGACACTAAATCTAATATGGGTTGGTACTGTAGAGTCAACCGCTCCGGCCGAATCCCGGCAGCAATTTCCGAAAGCTCCTTTCCAATGGTTTCTTCTCGAATGATTTGCTCCGACATTCCTTCGTCAAAGAAACAAATCCGGCAATCCTCTTCTGCCAGCAAAGCTCTCTCCGCCGCAATCAAGGAATTCTTGATTAACTGATTCACATCCTGATGGTTTTCAGCCCGGATCTCAATCACGCCAATGCCGTTGGCAATCCGTTCCTGATGTAGAATAGAGGTAACGGTGGTCTCCAGAGAATGACAAAAGTGAAGAAGACTTTCTAAATCTTTGTACCCTTTCGTATAAAATGCAAATCGATATTCGTATACGCTAAACAATTTTCTCCGATCACTGCAATACTCCACCAAGGCGTCGGAAATTCTTTTTAATAAGGCCTGACTATAGTGGAACCCGTAGGTCATATCCAATAAATGCAAGGGGCTTAGATTTATAGTAATAAGCGCCCGATTTTCTTTAACAGGAATTTCTCCTTCTTGCCGCAAGAAGCTCTCCAGGTACTGCCGATTGTACAGTCCGGTCCAAGAATCGTGTTCCCCTTGATACCTGAGCTGATCTTCCATGTCTTTCCGGTCGGATAAATCCAAAATGATTCCTTCCAGCGCCACCACCTGGCCTTGGTCATCAAAAACTCCCTCTCCCATCTCCAATACCCATTTTCGGGAACCGGAGGCCGTTGTTATCTGGTACTCTTGCTTAAAAGGTTTTCGAAGGCCTAGTATTCGCTTCCACTCCGACCAAAGGAATTCCCGATATTCCGGGGCAATCAAGTCGTTAAAGGAGAACTCTTGATTATTCACCAGACTTTCCGGCGGATACCCGGTCAATTCTAAACAACCATCGGAAACAAATTCCATGGTCCACTCCGGATCATACTTGCAACGATAAGCCATGCCAGGCAAATTAGAAATTAATACTGCCTTGCTTCGTTCACTTTCCAATAAAGACTGCTGGGATTCTTTTCGATAGGTAATATCCTCCAATAAGCATAGGTGCATATCATCCTCAGGAGAAAGGCCGACCAGTTTGGAAATTTTCATATTGGTCCATACGCTGGAACCGTCCGGTCGAAGAAACCTTTTTTCCATAGTGTATCCATCTGTTTCGCCCCTTTTGAAGGCGGCGAAATTTTCCAAATCCTCTGCCAGGTCTTCGGGATGAGTGATATCCGCCCACTCCAGTCGATCCAATTCGTGACTGGTTCTTCCCAAAACATTTTCGAACACTGCATTGATATTGCTGTCGCCGAATCGGGAACGGAAGGCAAAACTGGTATTGTTGACAATGGCCACACCTATAGGCGCTTGAGAAAAAACACTGTGGTAAAGTGCCTCATCGTACGCCAACTTCTCACTAAGGTTTGCCAAGATTCCATGCTGTCGTCTGGAGTACAAATAGAGCAACACCATCAGCAGTAAGAACAGTACTATCACAAAATCCGGAATCATTTCATTCCATATCCCCATTTGCCATTGGGAAGCAGGGAAATCCAGCACAAAAGCGGCGATTACCTCGTTACCCTGCGTGGATTGTATGGGAACCAATACACTGACCCAACTTCCCCAACGATCCGTGAATGGCTCCGTGATGATGGTTCGATTCTCCTGGATTCCTTGCAAGAATAGGGGGTTCGCATCATGGTAAACCTGCCCCGGAGGGGAATAATCGGGAGAGCCGACCTCCTCCGAATCCACTAAAAACACCAACTGACCATTCCGAAGCCCCACCAAATAAGCAAATCGAATGGGGTTGGTGGTATATACCAGTTGGGCTAAGTTAGATTTTGCCATGGAGTACTCTTGGGTCTCCAAATCGGATTCCGTTCCGGTAAGTTGGGCAAGATGTTCCGCATGGAACATGGATTTTACAGATTGGGCCAACATAATGGCATCATCCGTGGCATTTTGTTCATACCGATTCCAGGAATAATTCAAGTAAAAGCTGCTGATTAACCCATATATGATGAGAATTGCCAGCACTTGAACCCAAAAT
>CAYVFH010000079.1:0-3901 GCA_964450985.1 uncultured Oscillospiraceae bacterium
TACCACCGAAAATCCCGATGTGATTTTCCTGCATTGCCTGCCTTCTTTCCACGATTTTGAAACTACCATGGCCAAGACCCAACAAGAGTTGGGATATGATATTCGGGAAGTGACGGACGAAGTGTTTCGTTCCAGGCACTCTAAAGTTTTCGATGAAGCAGAGAATAGGATGCATACCATTAAAGCGGTTATTGTGGCAACCATTGGATAAGTTAGGTAGCCAACTGTAGCTTCACCCATGGAAAGGAGTGTGTTATGACATTTGGCGTACACAATTATTCCGAGATTGGGAAATTGAATAAGGTACTTCTCCATCGACTGGACCGGGAGATTGAAGGGTTGGTTCCTGACAATTTTGAAAGGCTTTTGTTTGATGATATTCCCTATTTGAAGGTGGCCCAACAGGAACATGATTGCTTTGCAAATGTACTCCGTCAAAACGGTGTGGAAGTGCTTTATTACGTGGAGGAGACGGCGAAAGCTCTGGTGGATGGTGCCATTCGTCAGACCTTTGTAAAACAATTTATCGAAGAAAGCAATCTTTATTCCGAAGCGGCGAAGGAAGCCATATACGAGTACCTAATGAATATGACCCCCAAGGATATGGTAAGCAAAGTCATATCCGGTGTGAAGAAAAAAGATGTGGGGAAGATCGATTCCGGGTCTTTGGCGGATTTTATCGCATCCGGATATCCCTATTTTACGGATCCCATGCCCAATTTATACTTCACTCGAGATCCGGGAGCCTGTGTGGGGAATGGTGTGGCAGTGCATCATATGAGCACGGTGGCTCGTCGTAGAGAAGCCTTACTTCTGGAATACATGTACAGATATAACAGCGATTTTGCGCCGGAGGGGACCAATCTTTGGTATGATTACGACGCGGCATATTCCATTGAAGGGGGAGATATTCTCATTCTTTCTAAGGATGTGGTGGGCATTGGACTATCCCAACGTACAACAGCTGCCGGGATTGAAAGGTTTGCAGAGAAGATTTTACAGTCTTCAGGATTCCATAAAATACTGGTTTTTGACATACCGAAATCCCGGGCATTCATGCATTTGGACACGGTATTTACCATGGTGGATTTTGATAAATTTACCATTCATCCGGAAATTGAGGGACCACTACAAATTTATGAAGTGGTGTTGGATCGAGAGGGTCGGCCCCATTTTTCGGGAATGCAGGATACCCTAGTGGAAATATTGAAAAAGGAATTGACCCTTCCCGCGGTGGAATTAATTCGTTGCGGCGGAGAGGACAACATGGCAGCCCAGAGAGAGCAATGGAATGATGGGTCAAATACCTTGGCCATAGCGCCCGGTACGGTGGTAACTTATGAAAGAAACTATGTGACCAATGATTTGCTGGACAAGAAAGGAATTAAGGTTTTGACGGTGCCTTCTTCAGAATTGTCTCGAGGACGTGGGGGTCCGCGATGTATGAGTTGCCCTGTTCACCGGGAGGATTTGTAAGGAAAAGCGAAATGGAGAAAGTAAGGAATAATATCATATAGAAATTTTAGCGCGATACGTAAAGAATGGGAGAATGTGTATGGGAAATGGGAAAAAAATAGTGGTTGCTTTAGGGGGGAATGCGCTGCAGTCCGGTTCAGGACCTGCCACAGCAGAGGCTCAGTTAGAGATGGTGAAAAACACCAGTCGATACGTTGCACAAATCAAGGAGCAGGGGTATGAAATGGTGTTGGTCCATGGGAACGGACCCCAAGTGGGACGAATTGTATTGGCATCGGAAGCGGCAAAAATGGTTACACCTCCTATGCCCTTCGATGTATGTGGAGCCATGTCCCAAGGGTATATCGGGTATCATATTCAACAAGGTTTGGGTCAAGAATTAAGAGGACGAGGGCTTGAACTGCCCGTGGTAACATTAGTTACACAGGTGGTGGTGGATGAAAAAGATCCTTGCTTTCAAAATCCAACCAAACCCATTGGGCCTTTTTACAGCAAAGAGGAGGCAACGAAAATTGCATCAGAAACTGGGTACGTGATGAAGGAGGATGCCGGAAGAGGATATCGTCGTGTGGTGGCATCTCCTATACCGGTGGATATCGTGGAAATCCAGTCTGTAAGAGATCTTGTCCGGCAAGCAGTGGTGATTACCTGCGGCGGAGGTGGAATCCCGGTTGTTCGGAGAGAGGATGGTAGTCTGGAAGGAGTGCCTGCCGTAATTGATAAAGATTTTGCAGCAGAGCTATTGGCGGAAATGTTGGATGTAGATATTCTAATGATTTTAACGGAGGTAGCATACGCGTATATTGATTTTAATACACCCAGTCAGGAACCCATTCACCACATCAAGGTGAGCCAATTGGAAAAGCTCATTGAGGAAGATCACTTTGCGCCGGGTAGTATGCTTCCCAAGGTAAAAGCAGCCGTGAAGTTTGTAAAAGGTAGACCCGGGAAACGGGCCATAATTACAGCATTAAGCAAGGGTACGGAAGGTTTGGCCGGAACCATGGGAACTATTGTGGAAAGCGACTAGACTACCAAAAAATGTAACATACAAAAAGCCTCCGTTATTGGCATTTGAAATCAAGGTCATGACGAGAGGCTTTGTTGTTACTATAGATATGTGAGATGGTTTACTTTCTTTCATCTGAAGATTGTTCAGTTTCGTTTTCTTGGTGTTCTTTATCAGAAGTCCGTTTATGTTCTAAGGCGCTTGCCCAACGAATGACAAAAATACGCAACACTCCCACTATAGGAACGGCAATCAACATGCCGACGATACCGCCGAAGTATGCGGCAAAGGTAACGGAAATTAGAACAAAGAGAGGATGCAGTCCCGTTTGAGAGCCTACCACTTTGGGATAAATCAAATTGGCATCTACTTGTTGGAGAAGGAACAAGGCGAGAACGGATAGAAGGCCCATCCAGACCCCATCCGTAAAGGTTCCCACGATAAATGCAGGAATCATACCCATAATAGGCCCGAAATAGGGAATCACATTGCAAAGCCCCGCAAAACATCCGATAAAGACACTAAACTCCAAACCGATAATGGAAAGAATGATGGAAGATATCACCCCTACTATGACCGCATCCAGAAGAGCACCTCGAATAAATCGAGAGAAAACTTGATTCACTTCTTGCAATGTTCCATTTAAGGAATGGTTAAAACGGGAGGGGAATATCAATCCTAATAATTTTTGTGCCATGTCCACAAACAGCTTTCGATCATAAAGCAGATATATGGACACAATCACTCCTAGCACCATGTTTACGATTCCGCCACCCAGTCCTACCACAAAGTCCACCACATCCTGGGTATTAAAGTTTTCCGCCAGCCAGTTTACGATGGTTTGTGCCATTTCCTGAAGGCGGTCAGACAATTGCCCTTCTGGTAAATTATTGACCCAGTTTTCCAGAACGGTTTCATAAGATTTGGTATATTCGATGATACTATTGATGGCAGCAGCGATGCCGTCTACCATAATGTTGCCGATAATCATGACGGAAAGGCCATAGACCAACATAAAGAGGATGGCGAAAATCAAAAGCAAGGATACTAATATACTCAGCAAATAGCGAGCTTTTCGATGACGTCCCGCAAAAAATATTTTATCCGGAGGACGAACCGACAATCTTCCGATAAAACCATCGATGAAATCTACCAAAGGACTGATAATATATGCAATGAGTAATCCAATCCATAGGGGTGTGAGGGCCGTCAAAAAACTGGACACTCCGCCCCAGAAGGTACCCCAGACTAAATCAAAATGTTTGATGATAAAGTAAATGGCATAGAGAAAAGCCGCATTGGCTCCCACTAGCAGGCTGAATTTCAAATATTTGTGAGTGCGGATGGTGTCACGAAGAGATCCCATAATGTCTCCTATCATATAGATACTACATACACATTAAAGTGATTATAGTA
>CAYVFH010000080.1:0-3877 GCA_964450985.1 uncultured Oscillospiraceae bacterium
ATCAAATTATCTTCTTTTTACCACCGTTTTTTCATCAGCGAGTTCCGAAAACGCAAGCGATTTCAATTGATTTAGCTGTTTATGGGGTAAGCTCTTTATCCCTTGTACGCGGTGTCCTGTTGGCGGTTTAATGTGCTATTGCTTTATCATAACAGCGATATGCAGGAATAAACCGTACTATCTTGCGGTAATGATAGGGTACAATGCCCCTCTTCCATTAAAAAAACCCTTCCTACGGAAGGGCCCACAGTAGTCGGTTTTCTTCGAAATAGCATATTAACTCTTGTTGGTCTTTTAAATAAGAGAGGTAGGATCGAAGGGTGAAACCGATTAACACATATTGATTGTGATTCAGGGTTTGCTGTTGGTGATCCAACACCTTTTTTAATAGTTCCTCCCAGGTGATTCCCCCTCCACAAAAGGCTTTCACCTGTTCCAGGTCACATCGTAATTTTTCTTGATTTTGCTGAATTAAGAGGCTTAGATTCTGGGTGGGCTCACCATGAGACGGTACAAACCACAAGCCTTTCAAGGTTTTCAATTTCTCCAGTGTTTCTATTTGCCCCTGTATGTCGTACATGAAGGTGTAGGAATATTTGGCCAGGATAGCGTTGTCAAATAGGCTATCGGCGATAAACCATATGTCGTCCGGTGTCCGGATTCCTATCTGCTGAAAGGTATGCCCCGGTAGTTCAATCCATTCAAACCCCTCTGGCAAGGAGGCGGTTTGGATGTCCATTGCCATAGCCGGTTTTGCCATAAGAAATTTGTTTCGTAACTCTTTGTATGGATAGCCCCCATATAATATGGAGGGTTCCAGAAGAGTTTGCCGAATAATGGCGCTTTCCAAATCCGGAGCATAAATCGGGCATCCGGTTTTTTCTTGAAGGTAAAAGTCTCCTCCGCAGTGATCTGCATGGCTATGGGTATTAAGAATCATAGACAGACTCACTTCTCGTTCCAACAGGTGGCGTTCTATTTTTTTGGCCGTATCTTTGTCAATGCCGCTATCAATTACAGTGGCCTTTTGGTCCTCCGAAAAATATAGCCCCACCTTGGCGGGGCATTCCATATAAAAGGTGTTTTCATGAAGCGGTACTAGTTCATACATTTCATACTCCTATATTTGATCGAACGAATACATATATGAATAGGTTGCCGAGCAAAGCCAGTGGAAGCAAAATTTGAAATTTCATTTTTCTGGTTTTGTGATGAAACAGCAAAGCACCTACTGTAGTTCCCATGGCGCCCATAGCAAAGGCAGACCATAATAGGCTGGCTTCCGAAATCCGAGACTTGTGTTTTTTCGCCCGGTGCTTATCCCAAGCCATCATTCCCAAGGTGATGAAGTTCCATATTACATATATATACAATAGTTTCACGTGAAACATTTATGATAATGACTTGAAAAGTTCGATCAATCTCTCCAATTCATCTCTGGAGAAGTATTCTATTTCAAGCTTTCCCTTCTTGCCATTCTCTTTGATTTTTACTCGAGTACCCAATGCTTCTTTGAGTTCGCTTTCCACTCTCTCCAAATCCGGGTCCTTCTTCTTCATTTTCAGTGGCTTCTTTCCCAATTTATCCTGGGCCACCAACTTTTCAATCTGCCGAACAGACCAACCCTCCCGGACCACCTTGTTTGCGGTCTCCACCTGCTTTTTACCCGAAAGGGCCAGTAATGCCCTGGCATGGCCTTGGGAAAGTTGATTTTCCCGCAGCATTTGCTGTATTTCTTCCGGAAGCTTTAATAATCGCACCAAATTGGCAATATAGGGACGGCTTTTGCCCAGGCTTTTGGAAACCTCTTCTTGGGTAAAGCGAAATGTTTTCATCATTTGATGGACGGCTTCCGCTTCTTCCATGGAATTCAAGTCTTCCCGCTGCATATTTTCAATGATGGATAGAAGCATATTTTGTTCTTCGGTTAATTCACGAACCAAGGCAGGAACCGTCTTTAAGCCCGCCATTCTGGCGGCTCTCCATCGCCTCTCTCCGGCAACCAGTTCATAGCCTTTTCCTTTTTCCGGCTTCCTTAACACCACCGGCTGAATCACGCCATGTTCCAGTATGGAATGGGACAACTCCTCCAGCTTTTCCGGGTCAAAGGACTTTCTTGGTTGGTTTTCGTTGGGTTTTATTTGATTAATATCTATATATTGAATGGTGTTCTCATCCGGAGATTCCTTTTGACTCGATGATTTTTTTCCCGTTTCTTCCGTTGAATCATCCAATCTTATTTCCACATCTCCAAAGAGAGCGTCCAATCCTCTTCCCAATCCGGTATTTCTGGCTACCATTACTTTTCCTCCAATTCAAGAAATTCCTTGGCAAAATCCATATATGCTTGGGCACCTACGGACTTCGGATCGTACTGGATAATGGGAATGCCAAATCCAGGAGCCTCCGCCAAACGAACATTTCTTGGAATGATGGTGGTATACAGCTTTTCTCGAAAATATCTCTTTACCTCCTGCACCACTTGCAGGGATAAGTTGGTACGTCCATCAAACATGGAAAGAATGACTCCCTGTATTTCCAGTTCCGGGTTCAATGTTTTTCGAACAATCTCTACCGTGCTCATCAGCTGACTGACTCCCTCCAGTGCATAGAATTCGCATTGAATGGGAATCAACACACTGTCTACGGCCGTAAGGGAATTGATGGTGAGCAATCCCAAAGAAGGTGGACAATCAATAAAAATATAGTCGTATTCGTGCTTTATCAAATCAATGGCTTTCTTTAGTCTTTTTTCCCGGCTCTCCAGCTGTACCAATTCCACCTCTGCCCCGGCCAATTGAACGCTTGCCGGAATAATGTCAAGCCCTGGAATTCCGGTTTTCATAATGGTCTCGTGGGGATCCATTCCCTGATCCACTAAAATTTCATAGGACGTTCTTTCAAGTCCCTTCTTGGAAATTCCCATACCGCTTGTGGTGTTCCCCTGAGGATCAATATCAATGATGAGAATATTTTTTCCTATGATTGCCAGGCATGCGGCCAAATTAATGTTGGTTGTCGTCTTTCCAACCCCGCCCTTTTGATTAAATATGGCAATTGCTTTTCCCACTTTTTTCCTCCCTGCCACAATTGGTTCTTTCGTTCTAATTATATATCATCTACTTTTTGAATACTATCCTTATTTAAAAGAAAAGAATGTTTCACGTGAAACATTCTTTACAATTTCCATTTATTTCCATCCACTCTTTATCTCTTTCATTTCTCTGGGGTACTTATCCGGTGTTTGTTTTCCCTTCCGAATCACGATGAAACCATGCCGCTCCATTCCCTTTTCTTCCAAAGAAAAATCCATAGCCTCTACCTCTCCACCTAAACAGGATATCGCGTTCCTGGATTCTTCCACTTCTCTTATCCCTTCTTTTCCTTTATAGGAAATAAAGTGACCTTTCTTTTTTACCAAGGGGAGACATAATTCAGATAACACTTGCAAAGGGGCCACTGCTCGGGATACACATATTTGGTATTGCTGCCGGTGATCAGCACTCTTTCCTAAAATTTCCGCCCTCTCTTTTATTAATGTAACGTTCTTTAAAGATAACGGTTTTATGCATTCTTTAATAACTTCTATCTTTTTGCCTACGGAATCCACTAAAACAAAGTGCACCTCCGGGAAAAAAATTGCCAGAGGAATGCCTGGGAATCCTCCCCCGGTACCGATATCTATTACCTTGCTTCCCGGTAAAAACCACCCTTTATATTTTAGTAAGGAAAGAGAATCAATATAGTGTTTTTGTATAAAATCTTTTTCCTGGCGAAGAGAAGTTACGTTAATTTTTTCATTCCAGTATAAAACATTTTTCATATATTCATGATAAAAAGGAAGGAGCTGTTCCACTCTCTTCCTTTCCTCATAATG
>CAYVFH010000081.1:0-3868 GCA_964450985.1 uncultured Oscillospiraceae bacterium
TCTTCCATGGCTTTTTCGATATCCATAGTTACCGTACCGGATTTGGGGTTGGGCATCATGCCTTTGGGTCCTAATACTTTACCCAGTTTACCTACTACACCCATCATGTCCGGAGTGGCTACCACTACGTCGAAATCGAACCAGTTTTCTTTTTGAATCTTTTCCGCCAGCTCTTCTGCTCCCACAAAGTCAGCACCGGCAGCCTCTGCTTCTTGAGCCTTGGGACCCTTGGCAAACACCAACACTCTTTTGGTTTTACCGGTTCCGTGAGGAAGGACGATGGCGCCACGAACCTGCTGGTCCGCATGTCTTCCGTCTACACCCAACTTAATGTGAGCTTCTACGGTCTCGTCGAATTTTGCCGTGCCCAGTTTCACCAGGATTTCCATGGCTTCTTTGGCATCGTACTGTTGCTGTGCATCGAAGCTAGCAAATGCTTCTCGATACTTTTTGCCTCTCTTTGGCATTTCATACCTCCTTGTGGTTCCAACGACTTTCTCGAAAAAGTCTCCCACTTATTACTCTTTCACAATAACTCCCATACTTCTTGCGGTTCCCTTGATCATTTCCGTGGCTGTGTCCAGATTCGCCGCATTCAGGTCTGGCATTTTGGTTTTGGCGATTTCCTGGGCCTGCTCCAACGTGATACTGCCAATCTTATTCTTGTTGGGCTCTCCGGACGCCTTGTTCAGTCCTGCCGCTTTCTTAATCAATACGGCTGCAGGTGGTGTCTTGCAGACAAAGGTGAAGGAACGGTCCGCATACACGGTGATTACCACGGGGATAATCATTCCCTGTTGGTCCTGGGTTTTTGCATTAAACTGTTTGCAAAAATCCATGATGTTGACGCTCTTTTGACCTAATGCCGGTCCAACGGGTGGTGCCGGTGTAGCGCCGCCTGCAGGAATCTGCAATTTGATATAGCCTTCTACTTTTTTTGCCATTCTCTCTATCTCCTTTCTCCCGCCTGGCGGGGATTAAGGGGTGCCCATTGTCTGGGTTTCCTTCCTTTATATAATGTATATAGTGGGTTTCTCATGGGTGCCCTGTTCGATAGTCCTGTTTCGGATGGTGGTCACATGACCTTACCTCTCCTTACAACTTATCAATCTGCGCATACTCCAATTCCACTAATGTATCTCTTCCGAACATACTGATCATTACCTTCATCACTTGCTTTTCTTCATCAAAGCTGGATACGGTTCCCATGAAGCCTTCAAAAGGCCCGTTGATCACCTTCACAGAGTCTCCTGCTTTTATATCCATGTCGATGATGATTTTTTCAATACCCATTCTTCGAACCTCTTCCAAGGTAAGGGGTACAGGCTCTGATCCGTGGCCTACAAATCCGGTGACCCCCTGGGTGTTTCTCACCAGATACCAGGATTCGTTGGTGACAATCATCTTCACCAAAACATACCCGGGGAACATTTTACGGGTTTTGATTTTTCGCTGGCCGTTTTTCATCTCCACCACATCTTCCGTGGGGACCACCACACTGAGAACCAAATCCTGCATTCCTCGATTCTCCACCAGCTTTTCAATATTCACCTTGACCTTGTTTTCGTGACCGGAATAGGTATGAACTACATACCACATGGGCTCTCGTATAGCGCGGACGCCACTGACCCCCTCCTCTATCACGTCAAAGGTTAAATCTTTTTCTTGTTCGGCCATGAGTTTCCTTTTCCTTACATATTAATGCCAAGAATGCCCTTCAGCATCGCTAAAACACCGGAGTCAATCCCCCAGAATGCCAACGCAAAGAAAGTACAGGTCAGAATGACCACTACAGTAAACGTCCCCAACTCTTTGCGAGTGGGCCATACCACTTTCTTTACTTCGGTCCGGATGCCTTTGAAGTATTCTCTAATACTGGGCCGTTCTCTCTTGGGACGAACAGGTTTCTTTTTAGCGGGAGCTTTGGCCTCCAGCTTGTTTTCCTTAGCCATTCGAATTACTCCTTATTTGGTTTCCTTGTGAAGCGTATGATCCTTGCAGAATTTGCAATACTTCATCATTTCGATTCGGTCCGGGTCGTTCTTTTTGTTCTTCATACTGGTGTAGTTTCTCTGCTTGCATTCCTGACATGCCAGAGTCACTCTCACTCTTGCTCCTACTGCCATCGACTGTTACCTCCTATAACTTATCTATCCTTCATGTTTCCACTAAAAATGGGACTAAAATGGAATTCATCGCATAAAGTCGCTTAATTATATTATAACGGGGAAGGGTCATTGTCAAGGAAAATCCCTTAGATTTCGATTTCTGTGGGATCCTCCGGGTCGTCTGTTACTTGCCACCCTTCCAGGTATGCTTCGCTCTCCTCCAACCCTTCCAATTCCCCGGGTGTACCCCGAAAGAATTTGCCCCAGCCTTCCGCCGCAACGGTACCATCCGGCAGATAAATTTCACCGGTGGTTTCAAAAATTTTCCGATTAATTCGAATAATCCTACCCAATGCCTTCAAGTCGGTCTCCAGAGGCACTGGTTTTTTAAATCGAATTCGTAAATCCACTGTCACGGACCATTCTTCCGGAAACTCCACATTCAAGGCGCGGCTCATCACCTCGTCCAGCATGGCCGAAATAATTCCGCCATGAACCCGCTCCGGAAAGCTTTGGTGGTGGTCATTGGCTCGAAACAGCCCAATGACTTCTCCTGTGTCCGTTTCATAAAACTTGCCATGAATTCCGAAAGGATTGTCCACACCACAAACGGCACACATTTTGCTGTTATTTTGTTTCCGAGTCACCTTATATTTCATGGTCTCTATTTCCTTATTCTTTTCTACTCTTTGCCCAATTTAAAACTGCGGGAAGATGGCCCGCAGTTCCTTGATGTCATGGCCATTATATTCTTTACCTCAAAAAAACGCAACTGTAATCCGGAAGAATTATGAAAAAAATCGTGGATTCATGAAAAAACAATGGACCAAAAGGAATATATGTAAATATAATAGGAAGGGATGGTCGCTACCCAAGGAGAATGGTATAATGTGAGCGACAAAGAATCCTCCCATTTCATGGGAAATAGAGAGGCAGGCAGTATGCTATTTTCATCCCTTACATTTCTCATATGTTTTCTACCCGTGACCCTATTAGTCTATTACACTCTTTTGCGGCATCATCGAAGGCTGCAAAACTATTTTCTTTTTGGGGCCAGTCTCTTTTTCTATGCCTGGGGAGAACCCTGGTTCGTCTTTGTGATGATGGGATCTATCGTAACCAACTACTTCTTCGGTCTTTTGGTACAAACCCGAAAGAAGCCTTGGATTATCGTTGTCATGCTGGCTGTAAACTTAGGAATTCTGTATATTTTCAAGTATTTAATGTTCACCGTGGCGAATATCAACCTCTTGTTTCACACCAGCTTGACCACCCGGGAAATTATCCTGCCCATTGGAATCAGTTTCTTCACCTTTCAAGCCATTTCCTATGTGCTGGATATTTATAGGAACAAAGCGGAAGCCCAGAAGGACCTACTTCATGTAGGCCTGTACATTTCCTTCTTCCCGCAACTGATTGCCGGCCCAATTATTCGTTACCAAACAGTAGCTCTACAAATTCAGAATCGGGTGGAGTCCATGGAATTGTTTTCAGAGGGAGTCTGCCGTTTTCTCATGGGCTTCGGCAAGAAAATCCTCATCGCCAACAATATGGCCATCGTAGCAGACCATTGCTTTCGCATCGTTGGTGAGGGTAATGGCACCACGGCCATGGCCTGGTTGGGCGCCTTGGCCTATACTTTTCAGATTTTCTTCGATTTCTCCGGATATTCCGACATGGCCATCGGCTTGGGTCGTATGTTTGGATTCAAATTCCCCGAGAACTTCAATTACCCATATATCTCCCGCTCCGCCTCTGAG
>CAYVFH010000082.1:0-3614 GCA_964450985.1 uncultured Oscillospiraceae bacterium
TTTCTCAAGCAAAAAGTGACATAACCCCTTTTACTCGGGATAAGCATGTTCTGGATATATGGAGTGCTGATTTTTTTCAAGCAGATAACGGAAAGTTTGAGCGAGAGGGAATAGCAACATCAGTTTGTCTTCGGTTTGAACCCCCGATGGTGTGCCAATCAAAAGAGACTCCCGAAAAGAGTCTCTTTTCATTATTATGAATGGTTGGCGTTTCCTTGCTTCCCCTCTACATGGCCTTTACAATCTTTTCAATAGTGGCCTTGGCATCTCCAAAGCACATAAAGGAATTGTCTTTATAGAATAGTGGATTGGGCACTCCCGCGTATCCCGCGTTCATGGACCGCTTGAAGACTACCACTGTCTGCGCCTTCCACACCTCCAATACCGGCATACCGGCAATGGGACTTGTGGGATCTTCCTTGGCCGATGGGTTCACCGTGTCGTTGGCACCGATTACCAATACCGTATCCGTCTCTGAAAAATCATCATTGATTTCATCCATTTCCAAAACGATATCATAAGGTACTTTCGCCTCGGCCAACAACACATTCATGTGTCCGGGCAAACGTCCCGCTACCGGATGAATTCCAAAACGAACATTGACTCCCATATCCCGTAGCTTTCGTGTAATATCTGCTACCAAGTATTGCGCTTGCGCAACGGCCATTCCATATCCGGGAGTAATGATTACCGAACTGGATTGCTTTAATTGCTCCGCCACATCCTCCGGGGACATTTCTCGATATTCCCCCATGTCTTCCGGCCCCACTGCACATGCACCTTCATTTCCAAAGCCACCGGCAATGACAGAAATAAAGGACCGATTCATCGCCTTACACATGATATAGGACAAGATAGCACCGGAAGATCCGACCAAAGCTCCGGTTACAATCAACAAATCATTAGAGAGCATAAATCCTACCGCCGCGGTGGCCCATCCGGAATAGGAGTTCAACATGGAGATAACCACCGGCATATCCGCTCCGCCGATGGAGGCTACCAGATGGAGGCCCAACAGCAGAGAAATGGCCGTCATAATGGCCAGATAAATCATAGAGCCTTCCGCCTGGATGAAAAAGCCCATCAACACAAAGGATCCCACAATGGCGGCTAGATTCAACCATTGTTTTCCGGGCAAACAAAGCGCCCTTGACTTAATCATTCCATTCAACTTTCCGAAAGCCACAATGGAACCGGTAAAGGTAACCGCTCCAATGAACACACCCAGAAAGATTTCCGTCAACTCAATATTGAGAAGAGCCCCTTCCACCGTCTCACCATGTCCGTGGCCTAACAACTTAAAGAAATTGTTATACCCTACCAACACCGCGGCCAATCCTACAAAGCTATGCAATGCCGCTACCAGCTGGGGCATACCGGTCATTTCCACCTTTAACGCCACCCGGGCTCCAATCAGGCTTCCAATCAGCATGGCCACCAGGATATAAACTAATGCTTGAACATTGGAACTGGCAATAGTGGTCACCAGGGCAATACTCATTCCGATAATCCCAAATATATTTCCTCTTTTTGCAGTTTCCTGCCTTGATAACCCGGCCAAGCTCAGAACGAAAAGGATGGCCGCGATGATATATGCTATTGTTACTAAACCTTGAAACATTTCGCTTTCCTCCTTATTCTTTTCTGAACATTTTCAGCATTCGGTGTGTTACCGTAAAACCACCCACCACGTTAATGGTGGCAATGAGAATTCCGATAAAGGCCAATACGGTAATGATATTCATATCCGGGCCAATCTGCAGCAAAGCCCCCACCACGATAATGCCGGAAATGGCATTGGTTACCGACATCAACGGAGTATGCAGCGCATGGGTTACATTCCACACCACATAATATCCTACGATGCAAGCTAACACGAATACGGTGAAATGCCCCAGAAACTCGGGAGGCGAAAACAAGCCAAGTAAGCCTAACAACAAAATGCCCACTATTCCCAGCCCTATTTTCAGTCCCTTTCTCTCCTTCTTTTCCTTGGCTATCGGAGCAGTCACCGGGGCTACTTTGCCAGGCGCTGCCGATACACTGATGGGGGGAGGCGGAAAAGTCACTTCCCCTTCATGAATTACACTCATATTTCGAAAAACCACGTCCTCGAAGTCAATAACGGCATTCCCATCCTTTCCGGGAGATAACAACTTCGCCAAATTCACCAGATTTGTGGCATACATTTCTGAAGATTGGGCGGCCAGTCGCCCCGGTAGGTCCGTATAGCCAATGACTTTCACTCCAGAATCTGTGACAGTTAGCTGCCCGGGAACCGTATATTCGCAGTTGCCTCCCGTGGCGGCTGCCATATCCACAATCACAGAACCCGGCTTCATGCTGTCCACCATATCCTTGGTAATCAGCTTGGGGGCCGGCTTTCCTGGAATGAGAGCCGTGGTCACAATCACATCCACGTCCTGGGCTTGCTCTGCAAAGAGCGCCATTTCTGCTTGAATGAATTCGTCGGACATCACCTTGGCATATCCGCCCGAGGTGGATCCATCCTCTTCTCCTTCAAAGTTTAACTTCAGGAATTCTCCACCCATGGATTCAATTTGTTCCGCCACCTCGAGACGAGTATCAAAGGCTCGTACAATGGCCCCTAAAGAACGGGCCGTACCAATGGCTGCCAATCCTGCCACCCCTGCACCGATAACCAGAACTTTTGCCGGAGGAACCTTGCCTGCCGCAGTAATCTGACCTGTAAAGAATCGGCCAAAATTATGAGCCGCTTCTACCACCGCACGATATCCACCGATATTGGCCATCGAAGACAGTGCATCCAAGGATTGCGCTCTGGAAATACGCGGAACCATGTCCATGGCCAGTACATTAATTTTCTTTTCAGACAGCTTCTCAACCAACTCCGGATTTTGCGCCGGATAAAGAAAACTGACAATAGTGGTTCCCTCCTTGATTTTCCCAAGCTCTTCTTCGGTGGGAGAGTTTAATTTGTAAATAAGATCGGACTGCCATATGGCACCATCATCCGCTACTTCCGCCCCAGCCACTTTATATGCCTCATCGCTAAAACCGGCTTCTTCTCCGGCCCCCGATTCTACCAAGATGTCAAAGCCGAGTTTCATAAGTTGCTTGACCGAATTGGGAGTAGCAGCCACCCGGGTCTCCCCGGAAGCTGTCTCTTTCGGAACGCCTATTCTCATTCTCATGCTCCTTCCATATGTTGTATTAACGTACTGCCTACCAATATACGGCCCTGGTGTAGTCCGTATAAATCCATTGAATAATAACTCGAATAGTATTATACCCTGGCATTGTGTTCGTACACATAAATCACAAGTTCCCTGAGATGACTATTATCACAATGAACCATCAACATAAGATTACTCTATTTACGAATTAACGTACAGACTTTTCATAAAAAAAGAGCATCAAATTCCGTAAAATTTGTATACATAATACCACTGTTTCGTTTTCAACCCAGTAGCCGAATCAACTGCTTTTTCACCTGAAGAAACCGGGAAGACAAGACCATCTCTCGCCCTCTGGGTCTTTCTAAAGACATCTCTTCAATCTCTATGATTTCCGCAGGAGTTCCGCCCAACACAATCACTCGGTCCGACAAAAATAAGGCTTCATCGATATCA
>CAYVFH010000083.1:0-287 GCA_964450985.1 uncultured Oscillospiraceae bacterium
TCTTCTGGGCATCCTTCTAGTCCCCTTTTCCATGGTCTTGTTTCAACTGGGGGTGGAAAATGCCAACGCCTCCACGGCAGCCGTCATATTCTGTATTAATCCCATGTTCACCATGCTCTTTGCTCACTTCCTCACGGAAGAAAAGCTGAACCGAAACAAGATATTGGCCATCGTCATTGGCCTCCTGGGAATCCTTTTCATGATAGCACCATGGAATATGGCGGAAGGAAACACCTTGGCGGGAACCCTCTACTCCGTCTTCTCCGCTGCTCTGTTTGGCCTTAATA
>CAYVFH010000083.1:365-3603 GCA_964450985.1 uncultured Oscillospiraceae bacterium
GGCTGCCACAAACTTCCATCAGCTTTCTCCTCGGCTCCCTGGCGATGATTCCTCTCCTATTGATATTGGGAAAACCCCTGGTGGCGGGGATTGCTATTGCAAACCTGAATCTACTACTATACGTAGGCATTATGGTCACCGGTTTGGGGTACCTCACCTACTTCCTGACCATGGAACAGGCCGATGCAGCCACTGCATCCATCGTATTTTTTATCAAACCGGGGCTGGCGCCCCTCATCGCTTTGTTGGTTTTGAAAGAAGTTCTAACCCTCAACAGTCTGCTGGGAATCCTTTTGGTATTCTTCAGCTCCTATATCAACCTACGGGAACAACGGTTGAAATCCAGTCAGAAAGGAAGGTCTACTGCATCTTATGAACATTCGTGATATTGAAAAGACGTTTTCTCACCGAACCCCCGCACCCATCGACACCCATCGGTATTATGCGGTGATGGTACCTTTGATTCAAAGTGGAGATACATTATCCATCCTATTTGAGGTACGCTCCCACGAGTTGCAAGTACAGCCCGGGGAAGTTTGTCTTCCCGGAGGAAGGCAAGAAGAAGGGGAGAGTCCGGAGGAATGCGCCATCCGGGAAACCTGCGAAGAGCTATGCATCAAACCCAGTCAAATGGACGTCATCGGACCACTGGACTATCTGAATGCCTATAGTAATTTCACGCTGTACCCCTTCCTCTGTGTGATAGACCAAGACGTTATTCATGCGGACAATTTTAATCCCGACGAGGTTCATGAAACTTTTCAGGTACCCCTGGACTTTTTCTTGGAGCAGGATCCCATTCTATTTACCTTCCCGGTGGAGCCGGTGATACCAAAAGATTTTCCCTATCACCTCATTGGAGAAGACAAAGAATACAATTGGCGGAAAGGAACCAGCATCGTCCCGATTTATAAGTATGAAGGTCATACCATATGGGGCCTCACGGCCCGAATCATACAGAGGATGGCCGAAGTCTTGCGGGAAGAGAAAAAATAGAAACCACTAAAAAAAGACCGGGAGCAAACACTCTCGGTCTTTTCACATTCACAGGGCTATTTCACTTCGATGGCTTTCATCGCCTTGGGCGGTTCCAAAGCCTTCTTGGGTAATTCTACTTTCAGGATTCCATCCTTGTACTCTGCATTGATGTTCTCTACATCCACACCGGAGACATCGAAACTTCTCTGGTAGGAACCGTAGTATCTTTCACGCCGGATGAATTTTCCCTTTTCCTCCGTCTTTTCATCGGAAGATCTCTCTGCCTGAATGGTCAGATAATCTCCGTCTAAATCAATCTTAATGTTTTCCTTATCCATGCCGGGAAGCTCCGCTTCCAGTACATACTTGTCGCCTTCTTCCGTCACGTCCGTCTTGAACATACTGACTTGGTTTGTGTCAGGCCATCCTCTGAAAAAGTCTCGAAACAGAGAACCGGTATCAGGGAAAAAGCTCTCACCAAACAAAGAAGGTACGTTGAAAAGGTTTCTTTCATATTTTTTCAGTTCGTTCATTTCATACACCTCCAATGGCTATTTTTGTTTGTATTGGCACTCTCATATTGCGAGTGCTAATGCCCTGTGAAGTGTATATACCCGCATTTTTTTCCTTTTAAACACACATTTTACTCATCGCATCGCCAAGGTTACTTCCCCTTCGCAAGCCAACAATTCTTTGTTGTAGACTTGGGCGAAGAGAGTGACAATACCCTTTTCTTCTCGTTCCGATAGAATTCGACTCTTTACCACCACCGTGTCCCCAGGTTCAATCTTTTCCCGAAAACGAACCTTATCAATACCAATAAAATAGGGGATGGTGTTTTGATAACGGTCCATAGATAGAAGCAGAACATCGGAAGCTTGAGCCATAATTTCTACGGTATACACTCCCGGAAGCACCGGAGAACCGGGAAAGTGGCCACGAAAGATATCTCTTTCCGGATCTACATAAAATGTAGCCTCGATGGAAGTTTCCGGCTCCAGTTTTACAATTTGATCCAGCAACAACATGGGGTCTCGGTGGGGAATTACTTTCATAATCTCTTTTCTTGTCATGAGGGGTTCTTTCATTACGGAATCCTTTCCTAAAATGATGAAAATATTCAAAAATCACCTGTACAGTTTATCTTTGTAATAGCTGTCGGAAAGATATAGAGCCGCCATGGGATTGTGACCTAACACCCGATCTTTGGCCGCAAACACCGTCACCGGCGCATCGGAATATTTCATAAACAAGGTATCATGACCCACACAGAGTCCCATAATGAGGTTCAACTCCGTGCCAGCTTTTTTAAGAAACATAGCTTGGCCGATGGGATTGCACATGGTTTCATGGGTCCCGGGTTCAATCTTCTCCTCTTCACAAACCCCTAAAAACTCTTTGGGAATGTAACCATTTTTACAGGCCACCGCATCCACCTCAAACCCATTGCTCTTCAGGATGTCACAAAGAATCCGAGTTTCCTTCTTCAGACCAATGCAGAAAGCAATTCCCAACTTCCCATAGCCCATTCGATGAGCGAAGTCCATAATTTCTTCCAATCGAGTCAACTTACAGTACCCACCGGCTTCCACTGCCGCTGCCACATGCGCCAATCTCTTATTGTCTCCCTCTTCATAGGCTTCCTTGATTTCCGCAATCTCTGCCTCCTCTAAACACGGACAATTGGCAGGAAACTTTTCCGGCTTTTCCTCTTCGCAACTTTCCAACCCACAAAATGCACAAGTATACATAGACTATCCTCCTTATTCGCTAGATGGTATTAACAACGAGGTGACACCCCTCAGTACTGGGGTCAGGTCCCTCTTGCCAATGTTAATAGAAGGGACCTGACCCCATACTCACTCTTCACACATTGGATGCTTTTAGTATACCTTTACATAGGCGGTGGTGCAAATTGTGAACGCCGGGATATAGTTGACCTAAATCGCTGGCGTTGACACCACCAGTTACCCAACATCGATATTCATTCAAATCAGGTGTTGGCATCATTTCTACCTTGGAGTGATAGGTTGCCTCAATCATGTAGAAACATGTCCCGTCAACTAGCATCAACTGATGCCAATTGACGTCAGTTGACGTCAACTAGTACCAACTGCCCTTACTAACAGACCGTTAACCAAGCGGTCTGTTTTTGTATGTTCCTCCGGTGTCTACAATTTGTCGCTTACTTATAAAAGGCCCTACTCATTGCATGACCCCCTCCCCACACAAAGAAACCCCCAGCCCCTTAAGAGCTTGA
>CAYVFH010000084.1:0-3584 GCA_964450985.1 uncultured Oscillospiraceae bacterium
TTACCGAGGTGAACCCGCTCCCGCCCCACTATGTGTGTCCAAAGTGCAAGGAGTTGGAGTGGGGTGACAACGAAAAATATGATTGTGGTGTGGATATGCCGGAAAAACAATGTCCCCTTTGCGGAGCCACCATGGATCGTCTGGGATTCTCCATTCCTTTTGAGACATTCCTGGGGTTTGAAGGAGATAAGGAACCGGACATTGATTTAAACTTTGCGGGGGAATACCAAAGCATTGCCCACCGCTATGTGGAGGAAATATTCGGGAAGGGAAATGTATTCAAGGCCGGTACTATTGGAACCATTCAGGACCGAACCGCCTATGGATATGTGAAGAAGTATCACGAAGAAAGAGGGAGTTCGGTCAACAAGTGGGAGGTGGAGCGGCTGACCCAGGGCTGCACCCAGATACGACGAACTACCGGACAGCATCCCGGGGGCATTATCATTGTACCCCGAGGTCATGATATTCACGAATTCTGCCCGGTACAACACCCGGCCAATGATGGAAATACAGATATTGTAACTACCCATTTCGACTACCATTCCATTGATCACAACCTCTTGAAGCTTGATTTATTGGGGCACGATGTTCCCTCCCAAATCCGGCATCTGCAGGACATGACGGGGGTAGATCCTCTGAGTTTGCCCTTGAATGATGCTTCTGTAAATGAGTTGTTTCAAGGAATTGCACCTTTAAAAATACAGAGTTCCGAGTATAAGTTTGTACATGGAACTTATGGAATCCCTGAATTTGGAACGGAGTTTGTTCGACGGATGCTGGATGATACCTGTCCTTCCCGTTTTGCAGATTTGGTACGAATCTCCGGATTTTCTCATGGAACCGATGTTTGGAATAACAATGCCAGGGAATTTATCAAGTCCGGCGTGGCCACCATGAACGAGGTGATTTCTACCCGGGATGACATTATGAATTACCTGATTTTAAAGGGTGTACCTCACAAGGATGCTTTCAAAATTATGGAAAGTGTTCGAAAGGGGCAAGGTGTCACATTGGAGCAAGAGCGTTTGATGAAGAGTAACGGCATCAAAGACTGGTATATCGAATCCTGCAAACGGATCAAGTATATGTTCCCCAGGGCCCATGCGGTAGCCTATGTGATGATGTCCTATCGAATCGCCTATTACAAGGTGTATCACCCCGCTGCTTTTTATGCCGCATTCTTTACGTCAAAACGGGATGATTTTAATTCCGAATTTATTCATAAAGAAGCGGGAAAAGTGTATGAACGGATCCAAATACTAAGCAATAAAGGGAAGTCCATCACCGATAAGGAAAAGAACGAGATTACCGTGTTGGAGGTCATGTATGAAATGTTTTCCAGAGGATTTCGTTTCCTGGGTCCTCGCTTGGGGAAATCGGACCCATTGAAATTCTACATGGAAGAAGACCAGGTGCGAGTTCCTCTGGCAGCCATATCCGGATTGGGAGAAGCTGCCGCCAGAACGTTACAGGAAGAGTACGAAAGAAAACCCTATACCACAGTGGAAGATATTCGGAATCGAGGGAAGGCCAATAACACGGCCATTAGCGGCCTGAAGGAGTTAGGTGTGTTAGATGGCATTCCGGAATCCGATCAAATTTCCTTGTTTGACTTGGGGTAACGAAACATAAATGACCCATCACATGTGGGTAGAAAGACAGGTAAGATAGTATGTTTGAAGAAAAGGATCGTGTACATCGGATTTGGAGTTCGGATGAAACCCTGGATCGAGAGCAGTATCGGCAGCTACAATTGCATCGATTACAAGAGACAGTGCAAAGGGTTTATGAAAAAGTCCCATTTTATGGGAAACGCTACCGGGATATGGGGCTGGAACCCGGTGATATGAAAACGTTGGAGGATGTTGAAAACCTACCTTTCACCACAAAGGAAGATTTTCGGGAAAACTATCCATTCGGGCTCTTTTCCGTTCCTCGAAAAGAGATCGTGCGGTACCATGCTTCCTCGGGTACTACCGGGAAACCTACGGTAGTGGGATATACGCGCAAGGATATGGAGACCTGGAAGGAATTGATTGCCCGAATGGTAACCCAGGCCGGTGTCACAGACGATGATACGGCTCAGATTGCATTTGGATATGGATTGTTCACAGGCGCCTTTGGGCTGCACCAGGGGCTGGAGCACGTGGGTGCAGGGGTCATTCCCACATCAAGTGGAAACACGGAAAAGCAGATTATGATTATGGAGGATTTCGGAACTACCGCTTTGATATGCACTCCATCCTATGGACTGCATATGGCAGAAGTAGCCAAAGCCATGGGCAAGAATCCTCAGAAGGATTTTCGGTTGAAGTGGGGTCTTTTCGGGGGAGAGGGTTC
This sequence comes from uncultured Oscillospiraceae bacterium, assembly GCA_964450985.1. Taxonomy (GTDB): domain Bacteria; phylum Bacillota; class Clostridia; order Peptostreptococcales; family Anaerovoracaceae; genus JAAZGD01. The sequence continues at coordinate 2,344 of CAYVFH010000084.1, forward strand.
TACGGAAGCCATGCGAAATGAACTGAATCATGCTTGGGGAATTTTTTCCACGGAAAACTATGGAATGAGTGAGCTTATTGGGCCGGGTGTGTCGGGGGAATGCTTGGCCCTGAATGGGATGCACATTAGTGAAGATCATTTTTTGGCGGAAATTATTGATCCGGATACGGGGAAGGTATTGGGACCGGGTGAGCGGGGAGAGTTGGTCATTACCACCATCACCAAGGAAGCCTTACCGATTATTCGATATCGAACGAAGGATATCACTTCTTTGGATTATGAAAAGTGCAGTTGTGGCCGTACCACCGTGAGAATGGCGAAAATTCAGGGTCGTTCGGATGATATGTTAATTTTGGGCGGTGTCAACGTATTCCCGTCCCAAATTGAAGAGGTATTAATAAAGAGTGAGGGAACGGGTCCCCACTATCAAATTAAGATATACAAGAAAGATTATTTGGATAAGATTGAGGTGGATGTGGAATTGACAGACGCCACATACTTGGATTCCTATGCCAAGCTGGAGAGCTTGAGCCAGACTATCCGTGGGAAATTGCGTTCGGTATTGGGGATTGATGCAAAGGTCAATTTGGTCCAACCAGCCAGTTTACCGCGATTTGAGGGAAAGGCCAAGCGTGTTATTGATTTAAGGAAGGAGGATTAAGATGGCAATTCAACAATTGTCCGTGCTGATACCCAACCAACACGGAACGTTAGCCAATTTAACGGACATCTTCTATCGGGAAGGAATCGATATCAGGGCCATCTCTGTGTATGACACAACGGAGTATGGTATTTTACGGACCGTGGTGGATGATCCGGGCAAGGCAGTAGAAATATTGAAGAAAAACGGGATAGTAGCCATGTTATCCGACATTATGGCCGTCAATCCGGAGGACCGAAGGGGAAGTCTGAACGAAATATTCGGGATTCTCGCCCAGGCGGGCGTGAATGTGGACTATGTGTATTCTTTTGTGGTAGAAAAGGGAGGGCCTCAATACTTTGTGTTGAAGGTAGAGGATATTGCCCGGGCAGAAGATTTGCTGGCAGAAAAGGGCATTGAGGTGATTAAAAAGCTATAATAGGGTTGCTTTTATCGCCATCTTATGGTAACATACTACTGGAATTTACGGATGGTAAGACAATTGGAGTGGGCGAAGGCCCACTCCACTCATTTTGAAAAGAAAAGGATTCATGAAGATGGCAAAGGTACCGGTTCGAGATTTGGTTCAGGAACTACTGAC
>CAYVFH010000085.1:0-3534 GCA_964450985.1 uncultured Oscillospiraceae bacterium
CGTGTTGGCCAATCCCAATGCACCCACCGGAAGAGGGCTATCCCGAAAGGAAATCAAGGGGATTCTTGAGGCGAATCCTCATGAAGTGGTGATAATAGACGAAGCCTATGTAGATTTTGGAGGGGAAAGCGCAGTGCCGCTGATTCCACAGTATGATAATCTATTGGTGATCCAAACCTTTTCAAAATCACGGAATCTGGCGGGAGCCAGAGTGGGGTATGCCATGGGGAATGAGGCGTTGATCCAGGACTTAAAGCGGATTCAATACAGCTTCAACCCCTACAATCTCAACCGACTCAGTCAACAAGCTGCTTTGGCCGCCTTACAGGACGATTCATATTTTCAAGAATGTGTCCGGAACATCATAGAGATGCGTCAGTGGACAGAAGGCAAATTGCAAGAACTGGGGATGGTGGTGATGCCATCCCAAACCAACTTTCTCATGGTGGCCCCGGTGAAGATAGAAGCCCATAGGTACCATCAGGAATTAAAAAAACGAGGTATTTTAATCCGATACTTTGGGGATTCCAGACTGGAACAACAAGTGCGGATTACCATAGGAACAGAGCATCAGATGCAGCAGCTTCTGGCAGCTACCATTCGGATATGGGAGGAAATATGATGAGAATCGGGAATATGGAACGAGAAACGAAAGAAACGAAAATACGGCTGAACCTGAACCTGGATGGTGCGGGGAAAGGGGATATTCAAACCGGCTGTGGTTTTTTGGACCACATGCTGGAGCTCTTTGCGGCCCACGGCAAGTTTGACCTCACCCTCCGTTGTGAAGGCGACAACCACATAGATGATCATCACACTGTAGAGGATGTGGGAATCGTGTTGGGGCAAGCCCTTCGCCAGGCCTTGGGAGATAAGCGGGGGATAACCCGCTACGGATCCTTTGCCCTTCCCATGGACGAGGTGCTTATGGTGTGTGCCTTGGATTTGTCCGGCCGCAGTTATTTGCGAATGCAGGTGGAAATTCCATCGGAGAAGGTGGGAATCTTTGACACGGAATTGGTGAAGGAGTTTATGCTGGCATTCACCAGACAGGGGGAGATGAATCTTCACTTTGTGATGTTGGCGGGAGGCAATTCCCATCATGTGATAGAGGCCATGTTTAAGTCCTTGGGAAGAGCATTATCCCAAGCCGTTGCCATGGACCCCAAGGCACAGGATCAAATCCCATCTACGAAAGGAATGTTATAGATGATTGGAATTATCGATTATGGTGTGGGAAATCTTTTTTCCCTGTCCTCCTCTTTGGCATACTTGGGCGTAGAAAGCCGGATTACCGGAGACCCGGAGGTGCTTCGCAAAGCAGACGGGATTATATTGCCCGGTGTAGGCGCCTTTGAGGACGCCATGGAAAAGTTGGAAGCTACCGGATTGGTTCCATTCTTAAAGGAAGAATTATCCCGGGAGAAACCTATGCTGGGGATTTGTTTGGGAATGCAGCTACTTTTTCAGGAGAGTCTGGAGTATGGAAATCATGAGGGTCTGGGTTTTTTAGAGGGGAGAGTAGTACCCATTCCCGCGGATTTGCCGGACCCTATGGGAGAAGGCACCTTAAAGATTCCTCATATCGGCTGGAACCAGTTGGAAATATCCCGGGAAGATCCCCTGTTCCGGTATATGGCGGAAGAAAACTATGTGTACTATGTGCATAGTTATTATGCCCAAGCGGCCCAAGAAAATATTTTGGCAACGTCCCCTTATGGGATTCCCATTACCGGGGTGGTACGGAAGGGTTCTTTAGTTGGAACCCAGTTTCATCCGGAAAAAAGCGGGGATACGGGGCTGCGTTTGTTGAAGGCATTTGTGGAGGCATAACAACGAATAGAAACCACCGCCATTCGGAGGAAGCATTTGTGGCAGTAGCAGTACTAGTTGAAGATGCAGCCTTTATGGAAGCAGCAGAATATAGTGAAACATATGGATATAAGGAGAAATTGTATGAAGTGTTTTCCCGCCATTGATATCAGGCAGGGACAGGCGGTGCGCTTGTACCAAGGAGATTATGATCAAATGACGGTGTATCACCATAGCCCGTTGGAAGTGGCCAGGGAGTTTGCTTCCAAAGGGGCTACTCATTTGCATCTGGTAGATTTGGATGGAGCGAAAAACGGGGAACTGGTCAATCTGGAAGTGATGGGCCAAATATTGGAAGCCGTACCCCTTTTCCTTCAGGTGGGGGGTGGTATTCGGGATATGGAACGAATCAAAGCTTACTTGGATAATGGGGTTCATCGTGTTATTTTGGGCACGGCGGCGGTAGAGGACCCGGATTTTCTGGAAAGAGCGGTGCATATCTATGGGCCTCGGATTGCAGTGGGAGTGGATGTGAAAAACGGGCAGGTCGCCATTCGGGGATGGCAGGTGCTATCCCAATGGCAAGGAGACGACTTCATCGATTATTTGATTGGGTTGGGGGTAGCTACCGTGATTTATACGGATATTTCCAAGGATGGAAAAGAAGAGGGAACCAATCTGGAAGCCTATGAAAGACTGGTAAAGAAGGACCTGAACATTGTGGCTTCTGGCGGAATTACCCATCTTCATGAGCTAAAGCAGCTCCAGGACATGGGAATATATGGGGCTATATTGGGGAAAGCCTTATACACGGGAAAGATAAAATTGGAAGAAGCACTGGCCTTATTGTCTCAATAAGAGCGAAGAATAGGTCTGTGATTGGATAGCAAGTACCAAAAGGAGAAGACATGATAACAAAACGAATCATTCCATGCTTGGATGTGCGGGACGGACGGGTGGTTAAGGGTATAAATTTTGACGGGATACAAGACGTGGCGGACCCGGTGGAAATGGCCCGTTTTTATAACGAAAGAGGGGCGGACGAGCTGGTGTTTTATGACATCACCGCCAGCATTGAAAACCGTTCCATATTTACAGAGGTGCTGAAAAAAGTGGCATCTCAAATATTTATTCCTCTCACGGTGGGGGGAGGAATCAACACATTGGAGGATTTCGACCGGGTATTGAAGTGTGGCGCCGACAAGGTCAGTGTGAACAGCGGTGCCATCAAAGATCCGGAATTGATTCATAAAGCCGCCCAGCGATATGGCAATCAATGTGTGGTGCTGTCTATGGATGTTAAAAAAGTGGGGGAAGCATATCACGTCTTCACTGGAGCGGGCAAACAAGATACAGGAATGGATGCCTTGGAATGGGCAGAACGGGGTGTGGCCCTAGGAGCCGGGGAACTGGTTATCAATAGCATTGATACGGACGGGGTCAAGAAGGGTTTTGATATGGATCTACTGTTGGCCATAGCCCAACGGGTTTCCGTTCCCATTATTGCCTCCGGAGGGGCAGGATCCATGGAAGATTTTTATCAATTGTTTCAGCATCCGGCCATGGATGCAGGGTTGGCGGCCAGCGTGTTCCATTACAAGGAAATCGATATCATGGAGCTGAAAAACTATTTAGCCGGAAAGGGAATTCCCATGAGGCGGATATCACCGAAAAGAGAAGTGAAATTTGATGAAAAAGGATTGATACCTGCCATTGTGCAGG
>CAYVFH010000086.1:0-3524 GCA_964450985.1 uncultured Oscillospiraceae bacterium
ATCCAAAATGGCGGCTTCTACCAGTTTTACCAGATAGGCTGGGCGAGCATACTTCCGGGCACCGGCGGAAACCTGCAAAATCAGGGGAGCGTTCTCCTCCTTTGCGGCATCCACGATTCCCTGGATGATTTCCATGTTATTCACATTGAATGCCCCCACTGCATAATCGCTTTTCAAAGCCTTTGCAAACATTTCAGAAGATGTGACCAGAGCCATGATAGACCTCCTTTGTTGATGGGTGTAATAAGTTATAGACCAGGCTGGGTAATGATCTGCATCACTTCCTCCGGTGTGGAGTTGGATGGCATGATAAAGTTCCCGGCCTTGATTTGGGTGGTAACACCCATATCGTTGGCTAATTGAATAAAATCCTCCGCGGAACGAAACAAGCTAACGGAAACAAATTTTTCCCCAATGACTTCCAGAGATTCTCCTGGATTGATATATACCGCATACATCACCACTTCCTCCGGCGGAGCTTCCTCCTGGTCCGGATTCATGGGAATGACCTCCGGTTCTTCTTCCAATTGGCTTTGTTTTTCCGCTTCGGCAATCATGGTACTGGGATAGGCCATTATGACATCGATACGATTCCATATCAGAAGTCCTGCCAAGACAAGAACCACAAGCACGATTACCAAGTCATTTTTGTTGTAAATCAGGTCTTTCAGTGTTTTCATACTTGTCCCCCTCGTTTTCCTTCGATTTCAATATATCATAGCTTTGACGGGGTTTCAACGGCTTTCGTTCCGCTCATCCGTAAGGAAGCTGTAACAAGAATGAAATTGTCTTGTGAGAGGGAATAAGGTATAATAACAGGGTATGGAAACCATAAAAATCAATGAAAATGAGCAACAACAGCGATTGGATCGTTTTTTGAGGAAGTACTTAAAGAACGCTCCTTTAAGCTATGTCTATAAAGCCATTCGGAAGGACGTCAAAGTGAATGGGCGGCGGGTAAAGGAAGACTACGTTCTTGCAGAGGGAGATGAAATCCAACTCTATATGTCTACCGAGGAACTGTCGGTCTATTTAAAGCCCAATGAGCGGGAGAAAAGCAAGCGTCAGTTTCGGATTGCCTATGAGGATGAAAATATTATTGTAGTGGAAAAACCCTTTGGTCTTCTGACTCATGGCGACCAAACAGAAAAGAAGAATACCCTGGCAAACCAGGTGCTTTCTTACCTGATTGAAACCGGTGCCTATGTGCCCCGCATGGAGAAAACATTTGTCCCATCCCCGGTGAACCGATTGGACAGAAATACTACGGGCCTAGTGATATTCGGTAAAAATGGGGAAACATTGATGGAACTGAACCGTTTGATTCGCGAAAGAAAAGCCATCCGGAAGTTCTATGTGACCATTGTTGCCGGAGAAATGAAGGAACCCCTTCAGCTGAAGGACTATATGTTGAAGGACACCCGAACCAATACAGTAGAGGTGGCTTCCAGTTCCCGGGGGATACCGGGAGAAAAATCCATGGAGACCCTGGCCACTCCCAAGAAGGTGAAAAGAGGCTATTCACTGGTGGAAATCGAGTTGGTAACCGGAAGAACCCATCAGATTCGAGCCCATCTGGCCCAGGCTGGATTCCCGGTAATCGGAGACCCGAAATACGGCAGAGCTATGATTAATGAAAAGATTCGGCAGAGATTCCATTGGAATGCCCAGGTGCTTCATGCGACACGACTGGTATTTCAGAAGACGACAGGTCCCCTGGCTTACTTGGAAGGCCTCCAGGTGGAAGCCCCGTTGCCGGACCATTTTCAGGAAATGGTGGATAAACTTTTCGAAGGAGTGAATGTATGACAGCCCAAGGAAGAGAAGGTAACTACAAAGTAAAATATCGACCCTATTTGATTGCCATGGCATTGGCATTTGTGCTGACCATGATTGTGGCACCGGAGCGGATGGAGGAGGACAGCATGTCTCCTACCATCGAAGAAGGCCAAGTGGTGGCACTGATGAAAATGGACTACTCGGAAAAGAGAGGTGCCCCGGAAAGAGATCAGATTGTGGTGTTGGATAAGCTGGTGACGGAGGAATGGAGAGAACAAGCAGGATATCGGAATGACAATCTGATTGGCCGGGTAGCTGGGCTGCCGGGAGAGACTATTTCCGATGGTGAGATGTTGGGAGATTATCCAGGACCGGTCACTTTGACGGGAAATCAGATATGGTTGGTGCAAGATTCCTGGCCTTTCGATGGAGAAGAAGGGGATTACAACGGCCCATATTTGGACTCCCGAACCATGGGACCAGTGGAGTTGACGGACATTAGAGGAAGGGCTCGATGGATTGTCTGGCCCCTGACAGAAATAGGAGGAATCAAATAAGTGAAAGCATTTTTGAAGGATGTACTCATTGCCGTTGCCATCGCGGTACTGATTATTCAGTTCATTAAACCCACCATCATTAAAGAAAGCTCCATGCAACCCACTTTGTATGAAAACAACTATATCCTGCTAAGCAAACAGGCATACAACTTGTTCGGGGATCCGGAATATGGAGATGTGGTGGTATTTCATTCCGATATAGAAGCGGTGAACGGGGAGAAAAAGGACTTGATCAAGAGAATTATCGGCCTACCCGGAGATGAGATTACGGTGAAGGACGGAGTGGTTTATCGAAATGAGGTCCCCTTGACGGAAGACTATCTGATGGAGGACTATACCACCGGTGTGGTGGAAGCATATCAGGTGCCGGAGGGAATGATGTTTGTCATGGGAGACAACCGCAGGGTCAGTCTGGATTCCCGAAGTGAGGATATTGGTGCGGTGCCCATGGATGAAATTTTAGGGAAGGCCGTTTGGAAGGTATATCCTTTTAATGAGTTCGGAAAGATCGAATAGGTAATATGGGAAAATACAAAAATATTGCCACCAACAAGAAAGCCCGCCACGAGTATTTTATCGAAGATACCTATGAGGCAGGCATCGCGTTGACCGGTACGGAAATTAAATCCATTCGCCTGGGGAAGGTGAATATCAAGGAGAGCTTCGCCAAGATTGAGCAGGGGGAGCTGATTCTTTATGGGATGCATATCAGCCCCTATGAGCAAGGAAACCGGTTTAACGTGGACCCGGTGCGACCCAGAAAGCTGCTGCTGCATAAGCAGGAAATCCGAAAACTCATCGGTTTAACCACCCAAAAGGGACTGACCTTGGTGCCCTTGAATATTTACCTGAATAACGACGGCAGGGCCAAGGTGGAAATTGGGGTAGCCCGAGGGAAGAAGATTTACGATAAAAGAGAGGATTTGGCAAAGCGAGATGCCGCCCGCAAAATGGAGCAGGCTGTGAAGAAATATCGATGAACATCATAAAAAAAGGAATCGGACTACTGAAGAGAGAAACCATATTTTGTGTTTCTGGGCTGGCAGCCCTGCTGTCGGCCTTTTTTGTGCAGCCCGGAATCCATTATTTGGGCTATTTGGACGGCAGAGTGCTGGTCCTGCTGTTTTCTCTCATGGTGATGGTGGCAGGATTACAAACCCTGGGTGTTTTTGAAATAATGGCCCAGAG
>CAYVFH010000087.1:0-3463 GCA_964450985.1 uncultured Oscillospiraceae bacterium
GAAGAGTCAATGTACTTGGTGTTCATCTGGGCCCGCATCTTGTACCGATTGCAGAAATCTCGCAAGGCCACCGCATAGGGTAGGTCCATGTACACACAAGGCGCCGGTGTGGCCGTAGGCGGTACCGTGGACAAGCAAATATTCTCCGGCTTAATCCCCGCCAATTCGGAGAACATGGCATTGATGGCATGCTGAACAATTAGCTCCGGCATCACCTTCCAGGCTTCCCGGGCGGTAGCATTGGCATTATGGGCTCCATCGATCTGAGCGATTTCCGCCCACGCCAGAATTTTCTTGGATTCGCAAGCATCCACAAAAGATCGCACGCAGTTTACGTTTCGATATAGTACGTTGTATTGCGGATCCTGATGGGCTCCGTTGATACCTTCTTCCGCAAACATCACGGCGATATCCGGCCCTGCCACTCCCGAGACATAGGAATGGTAGTTAATGGGTCTACCCACTTCGTCTTCGATGAGATCCAGCGCTTTTCGCTGGGCTCTTACTTGCTTTCTAGTAATGGGCACTCCCCCAATTCCCTGAGGCGTTCCCTCCATCAAACCATCCATATGGGACTGGCCGGCGGTACGGATGACCATGATGTGGTCCGCACCATGCCAAGCCGCCATTCTCATTCGTCGGATGTCGTCCTCAAATCGACCGGAAGCAATTTCCGTGGTAATCACCGGCATGCTTTGAGGATCGATGTTGCCAAAGTATTTGGCGGGAGGAAGGGGCACGCTGTTCTTTAAAGGCTTGCTGGAGTCTAAATAGGTAAAGGGCCCCATTTGCTGCCGGGGTACATGTTCTCTCCATGTCCAACCTTTTCTTCTTGGGGTATATTGGTCTAAATCTTTCAGGATGTTTTCCACATCCAATTTTTCATTGTGCTTGAGTTCTGTTTTCATATCTGTCATTTTCCTGTCCCCCCCTATTTCTCAAAGAGGGCGACTACGTCGTCCCAATGCTTGCCTTGGGCCAAAAGAGTTCCCGCTTCCTGCACGGTGATTCCCTTGGCTTGGGCCAACTTATATACTACATGTCCGGCGCCTTTTCCCATCAGCCCCCGATCCATGCAGCCTTCCACAATGGGTTTGGTATCCAAAGAGGATATGCCCATGCGGAGCAGCACCGCCCGTTCAATGGAAGGGGTGGTATTCTTTCGTCCCAGCTCTAGCAGTGGCTCCACCACTTGCTGGGTCAGCGCCCAAAACCGGTCGTATAATTCTTCGTCGGTGAGGTTGGCGATGTGCATGCGTCTCACTTCGAAATCGTCTTCTCTTTTCATAAAACTACCATCTCCTATCGTTGTTCTTTTTCTAAGTTACAGCGATTTGATTGCGTCTTTTACATAATCCACATTGGTTGCTGTTTCCTCTGCCAGGAACTGAATGTCCTCTTCCGTAGGCTGGGTCACCTGGTAAGTGGTCATGGCCTGTTTGATTAAAGATTTCCTCATACGGTCCAGGTCCACGTCCTTGGCCTTAATCAGAGAAGGATGCTTGGGAAGGATGATATTAGTGCCGGGGATCTCTTCTTCCGGGTTCCCGAAGAAAATCTGGATGCCATTATCTCTGGCAAAAGACAACTGGGGCTGCAAATGTTTGCCCGCTCCCGTATACTCTGTCTCCTGTACAATAATGGTGGTGTCTTCCGGATACTCTTGGGCCAGGGCAAAGGCGGCGGCCAATGCCGTATTCCCTGCCGGACCCTTTTCCAAGCCTTCCAAAGTAGCCAAACACTGGGTAATGTAAAAAACGTCTCCTTGTGTTATGGTAACATATCTATCCATGTAGCGCAAAGGCCGGGCGGCGGACCGGGGCACATCGGAACGGTCAGGCCAACTGGAAAATGGCACGCCAAAGCCGGTATGGCCGGTGGTAAAACTTTTTCGATTGAAGGCTTCGTCCGAAGCCATATGAAGGCCGGATAGATCCACGGAAGCCCCGATGACCTCACACTTGGCACCGGCTTTTAAGAGCCCCCGGGCGGTACCCGTCAAATTTCCTCCTCCCGCATTGGTGCATACCACCACGTCGGGATCCTTTCCATATTTCTCACGGAACTGCATGGAAATCTCATAGCCCAGGGTCTCCACTCCGGCAATGCCGAAGGGGGTATAGAGAGAAGCATTAAAGTATCCCGTCTCTTCCAACAGCAGCAGGAATTTATAGAACAGCTCCGGTCCCACGGACAGCTGAACCACTTCCGCACCCAAGGCCTCGCACTTTCTGGCTTTCTCGATAATTTCCGGCTGGCCTTTTCCCTTGCTGTCATAACATTCCTGCACTACGATGCATTTGAGTCCATGTATGGCTGCCTGGGAAGCAACGGCAGCGCCATAGTTTCCGGAGGTGGCGGTCAATACCCCTTTAAACCCCAGTCGTTTGGCATGATACACCGAGTTGGCAGCCCTTCTGGCTTTAAAACTACCGGAAGGATTGCAGGCCTCGTCCTTGATAAAAATTCTGGCACCCATTCCCTTCGGGGCGCAGGTTCTGGCCAGGGCCGTCAAGTTCTTAAGCTCCAGAATGGGCGTGTTCCCTACATTGACCCCATATTGTATTTGCTGCATCTCTTCCAAAGAGTATCCGGTTTCCCGCATCATTCTCTCGTAGTCAAAGGCCAGGGAGCCGGACTCAAATTTGCTGTAATCAATACCGACAGATTGCAGCATAATTTCTTGTTTTCTTGCCATGACGGAGGCATAATCCGTTGCTCGATTAGTCATTGTTTTCACCTCCGAATAAGATCTCCCGCACCTGTTGGTCGATTTGTAACAGTTCCGGAATGAAATTTCCGAAGGAGTGGTCATAGGCCGGGTTTACTTCCATGAGAGTGCCCTGTTCTTTTCTTCCCGTGACCTGCGGTGTTAGTATGATTTTGTGGATTCGAACCCAGGAATCTTTTGCAATCATGATGTTTTCCTTTCATTGGATGATTATAATGCTTTTCTTTTCCTCTATTTGACGATTTTCGCTTCCTCGCAAATCAGGTCCCGCATATCCCCCATAATGGCTCGGGGAACGGGAAGGTCAATCATAGTATAAAGCCCCGGTCTGGCGTTGATAATATGAGGAATCATATTGACACACATAGCGATGGTGCCGATGCCTCCCGGGATTTCCGGACTGTTGACCATATTCACATTGGGCGTTCCCTTGATAATGACATAATCTCCGGTTTGAATGCCTACCTGTTCCGGCTCAATCTGTTGGGGGTGATCCATCTCGATTTTCATTTCCCCATCCACATATCCGTATCCTTTCATGGCACAGCCCGCCACATTACCGGCTTTGGCAAATCCATGAAGGGATTTTCGGTCTACCTCAGTCATAATGGGGTTCATGGCGGTTTCCACCTTGTCTACTTTCCAGCCGATGGCATCCGCAATCATGTGAATGGATTCGTGGAAACCCACATGACCGGACAGATGGCCGGTACGAACTCCCTCTTCAAATTC
>CAYVFH010000088.1:0-3425 GCA_964450985.1 uncultured Oscillospiraceae bacterium
GTGAAGGTGGAAGAACCGTAGGCTCCGGCGTTGTTATTGAGATTATCGAGTAGTCAAATGTGTCCACTGTTTAACCAAACATAAAACTCACCAGGAGATAGTCCCAAGGGCTATCTCTTTTTCTTGAATTTTTCGGAAAGGAGAAAGAAATGCTTACCAGCAAACAAAGAAGCTATCTAAAGGGTCTAGCCCAAAAAATAGACCCCATTGTATTTTTGGGGAAATCGGGTTTGACAGAGAATATCTTGAAAGAAATGGACACTCACTTGGAGTTGCGAGAGTTGATTAAAATCAAGTTACAGGAAGGGTGTGAACGAAAACCCGGGGAAGTGGCGGAAGAGGTATCACGGCACCTTACAGCAGATGTAGTCCAAGTTATCGGACGAAAATTTGTCCTTTATCGTGAATCCAAGGAAAACAAAGAAATACAGTTGCCATAATGTCATCCGAGAGCACTTTCCGTATGAAGAAAGAGAATAAGAAAAGATGGACTTACTGATTGCTTTCATAGTATTTGGCACCGCCATGATAGCTACTTTAGTGTTGAATGGCTCTATGGCATATCCACTTTTTGTGGGGCTCATTGCTTTTGTATTAACCGGCCTTCACCGGGGCTATGGGTTTCGTCCCCTGATGAAAATGGTATACACGGGTGGGAGGACCTCTTTTGTTGTATTGCGAATTCTGGTATTTATAGGAATACTTACCGCACTATGGAGATCCTCCGGAACCATTGCATTTTTCGTGTATTACGGAATATCTATGATTTCGCCTCCCCTTTTTCTTTTGCTTACATTTCTCATTACCTTGGTTCTATCTTTTGCCCTGGGTACCAGTTTTGGTATTGCCGGCACCGCAGGGGTGTTATTGATGGTTCTTGCCCAAAGTGGAGGAGTGGACCCTGCCATTACGGCAGGCGTCATCATGTCTGGCGCATATTTTGGAGACCGGTGTTCTCCCGCATCTTCTAGCGCTTCTCTAGTGGCGGCGGTGACGAATACAGATCTTTATACAAATATTAAGCGAATGTTGTTGACGGGGATTATTCCTACCATTATTACATTTATTGTTTACGGCATTTTATCCGTTCAAAACCCTTTGGGGAGGATGGATTCGCGGATCATGGAAGCATTGCGTACCTCTTATGACCTATCTATTTGGGCCGCCTTGCCAGCGGTAGCTATCCTGGTGTTGCCCCTATTTCGAATACCGGTGATTCAGGCCATGGGTGCAAGTATCATTATTGGTTTCTTGGACACTCTATTACTGCAAAATCAAGGGCTGTTGTTTACGTTGAAAACCTGTCTGTTAGGTTACTTCCCCACAAATTTGGCATTGGGTGAGGTGATGGCCGGAGGCGGATTGATGTCCATGGTGGAAGTTATTATCATCGTCTTTATCTCCTGTACCTATTCCGGGATATTTGATGGAACCGGGATGCTGGATGGTTCACAAGCGAAAATAGGCAAGTTAGCAAATAATGTGGGGCTATTCCCCACCCAGATTGTGGCCAGCTTCTTAAGCATTGCGGTGTTTTGTAATCAAACGGTTGCCACTATACTAAATGCACAAGTTTTAAAAGGTGTTTACGAAAAAAAGGGGAGTACTTCTTTTGATTTAGCCATAGACATGGAGAATTCCGTGATTACATTGTCGGGCATCGTTCCCTGGTCCATTGCCTGTACCGTTCCCTTGGGCATCCTGGGAGTGGGTATTGAAGCCATTCCTTACTCGGTCTTGCTGTATGTCATTCCTTTATCTTATCTCTTCACCAAAAAGATTTGGGTCAAGGTATATTAGTTTTACGTTTCCCCCAATCGTAGCCTCCCTTTATTTCGTAGTGTTTTTTCGATAAGTGGCCTTTTCCTTCTCTTTTCGTTTCCTGGTTTTGGGCTTCATAATGGAGAAACCAAAAAATCCCAAGGGTGTGGGTTGTAAGCCATAATACTCACCATGGTTATAGCTTAGTAGATGTGCTCGTTCCAACATCAGTCGGCCATTTTCATCCATTAAATTTTCATCTGCATGGACTCGAAGTATTTCTGCAACAAACATATCATGAGAAGGATACGGGATGACTTGGGTTACTTTACATTCCAAATTCACGGGACATTCCTGGATTATAGGGGCTTTCACCAAATCTGCCGGGATGGGTGTTAGCTTTTGGGAGGTGAATTTGTTTTCATCCCGCCCGGACCGCACACCACAGTAATCCGCCGCTTTTGCCAAAGAGATTGGCGTCAGATTGATGACGAATTCCCCCGTCCTTTTTAGTATACCGTGGGAATGCCGGGAAGGCCGGATGGACAAATAGGTCATGGGGGGATCGGAGTTTACGATTCCCGTCCATGCGATGGTGATAATATTATATTCTTCCGGAGTTTCGCCCAAAGAGGCCATGACCAATGGTAATGGGTTCAGTAGTGCGCCGGGTTTGAATATTTTTTTTGCCATAGAAGCACCTCCTATTTATTATCATGTTTTATTATAACATGAATGGTTTGTGAAGATTGAGAATTCAGAAAAACGTCACACAGCCGGACAAAAAAATGATAAAATATTGATTGACATGAAAAATAGGGAGGAAGCTTTGGATAAGAATAATCACCCGGCCAAGAAAAAACGAGCAGAGGGGCCAACTGCACCAAGAGCCAAGCGGAAAATTTCCAGACTCCGAATTATCGTATCGTCTTTGACACTACTGGTTGTAGCAGGTACCATTGGATTTTTTTTGTTATACCAAGAAACACAAGAGCCGGAACCCATTAACCCCTATCGTGGAGGGGTGGTTATCGGAAGTTCGGAAAGAGCTTTGGAAATCATGGCGGATATGACGTTGGAGGAGAAGGTGGGACAAATGTTCATCACCCCCTATCGGGGCGATGGATCCGACCTGTCCGCCTTGGCCGACTATCATCTGGGGGGCTTTATTTATACCAGTGTTTTTTTTGAAAACAATACCCCGGAAACCGCATCCATCACCTTTCGTGAAATGAATGAATTCCAGGAGATGAAACCCTTTCAGGGGGTGGCGGAAGAGGGCGGAGAGATAACGGCGGTTTCCAAATGGCCGGCATTCCGAACCACTCCTTATCGATTACCGAGAGAGCTTTATGATGATGGCGGCCTGGATGCGGTTATATTCCAGGAAGAAGAGAAGTTGCTCTTTCTGAAAAGGATGGGTTTGAACCTGAATTTTGGCCCCATCACCAATATTGCCACCAAACCTTCGGATAGTCTATACCAACAGACCATCGGACAAGATGCTGAAAAAACATCGGAATATATACGGAGACTTACACTACTTTATGATGAACTGGGCATGAGTGCTGTTTTACGCTACTACACCGGAGAGGATACGGAAGCCTTTATGACAGGTTGCTATATGGGAGCACCTGCTGTGATGATGAGTAATCGGGTGATTA
>CAYVFH010000089.1:0-3420 GCA_964450985.1 uncultured Oscillospiraceae bacterium
AAAACTTTTTTCAAATCACCCACACCATTGGCCAAGGTTTGCATTTCCCCCAAACCTTTATATACCTGCTCCAGACGATCCGATACCAACCGGAAGGATTGTCCGATTTTTTCCTCCAGGGTCTTCTGCAGTTTTTCGTCTACCGTTTCTCGCATTTCTCCCAGTCTTTTGTTCTGGTCCTCTTGCATGGCATTCAAACGATACTCCATAGATGAGCGAATATACTCCAGTTTTTGCTCTTGGAGCATGGATACATCTGTCATTTTTGATTGGATAAATTGAACAGTCTCCCCACGGCTTTCGCGAATTTCCTTTTTTAAATGACTGTTTTGTACCACAGACACACCCAATACTACCAACAGTAGTATTGGAATCGCGATATAAAACCAAAGAACTGGACCTTCCATAATCACACCTTTCCCTCCTGCCACTGGTTACTGCCGCAGAAGGACATCTTTCTCTTTCATATACAACTTGACATCCAAGCGCGATTTCATTTGCAAATAATCGATTCGATTTTCTTCCGTTACGACGAAGCCGTCCACTTGATTCACTTCAGCGAAAGAAACCAAGTCTTCATATGGCATTTCCGTGGCCTCGGGATTAATGATAATGGTATGATATCCCAAATATTCCAGCTTCGAATAGTCCTGGGTAGAGTCTTCCATATACGGGATAATGCGGCTTCTCATATCCAAAAACTCTTCGTTGGAGCTTTCATCTACGTACAGAATAGCACCTGTAACTCCCTTTTTCCCGGAATATTCCACTTCAAACTTCTTCAAAATATTATAGAGATGATTCGAACTCACTGCCAATATATCTTTTGGATTTTCCCGTAGCCAATCCACCATCTCATCTATTTCCTCTGCTGAATTCTGATAAAAATTATATATGGGAATCTTTCTGGGGAGAGGTGTAGGATCTGACTGTTCCCCCAATAGCTCTGAAATGCTTCGACCCTCTAGCAAAACCTGTCTTGTAACATCGTTGTATAGGTAATATTCCGATACTTCCACCGCCTGTTTTGCCGCCTTGTATTCCTCATAGTAATCCTTGATATTCAATGGCTCATGAGTGATGCGGTTCCAAGCCTTGCTATTCTTGAAAATTCCATCCCGACTCATTTCAAATACGATATCATCCATAATAAAAGAACCTTTTAGCATATGCAGTTGAAGGGGTGCAAATCCCGTTTGAGCGGTGAATAGATTTTGCCCCAAGTAAATGGTGTTCAATTCCTCAACACCCATTAAATAACTGATAGTGGGCAGTATATCCAACTGGCCCCCGGAGGTAGATATGGTTTCTGTTCCCTCATGTCCCGGTATATGTATCAATAAGGGAATGTGGTTCATTTCGTCATAAGTATATTCTTTCCCCAACCATTGGGTCACCAGCTGGGCCAGCTTGTCATCCGCCTTGGTAATTCCATAATGATCTCCATATAGTACAAAAATGGAGTTTTCGTAAAGGCCCGCTTCTTTCATTCCCTCAAAAAACTCACCCAGGCAACGATCCGAATAATGGACCGAGTTCAGATAATTCCCAAAAGTATTCTGATCTTGAGTTTTCAAATCAATTTCTTTTAGTTCTTCCGGTAATCCAAAGGGATTATGGGTAGATAGTGTAATCAAAAAGCTATAGTAGGGTTCCTCTAAGCTCTTTAATTCTTCAATGGTCTGTTGGAAAAAGGCGCTGTCACTGATGCCAACGATATTTCCACCCCCAATTTCCGGAATATTATCATTGATATAATCATCTCCCCCTTTAAAATAATCAAAACCAAGCTTGGGGTATATGTTTTCCCGATTCCAGAAGTCCTTCTCAAAGCCATGAAATACCGCAGTTTGATATCCTTTTTCTTTCATAACCTTTGGAAGTCCGTAAAAATAGTTATCTTCAAACAATTGGTAGGTGTAGCTTTCTATACTTCCCAAGAGAGAGTGATTTACAGCAAACTCCGCATCCGAAGTATTCCCCGCTCCCAATTGACAGTAGAAATTATCAAAGTAGTAGGTCCCCGGCTCTTGGATTAATTGATTCAGCACCGGGGTCAATTCCTGGCCATAATAGTCCCTCTGAAGGACCATGCTTTGCATGGACTCCATCTGTATCATCACTAGATTTTTGCCTTCCGCGATACCAAATAAATCTCCTCCCAATTGACCTTCATAAGTATTAGTGGCAAGATAATAACCGGTTTCTGCTGAAACATTTTCGCCTACCATATAAGAAAGGATGTCCCGAAGATGATAAGAAAAGAATTCCTGCTTGTGGATGGACTTGCCCAAAACCGTCTGAAAGGGATTGGTTAAGAGTAAGCCAATCAATAGCAATGCTACCACTCCTTTGGCCCATTGGGGCTTTTTATGGCCCAGAGCCACCATCCAACGGCCATGTCTCTCCGCCCTTCTTCTAGCCTTTAATAATTGGAACTCCGTCATAGGTTTGAGAAGTTTATAGTTGATCTTGGCAGTCATAACCGTCTGCTGCCACTTCCTCTTCATCCTATTTATCCATTCCATGAGGGAATTGACATGATTGCTGGCTCTTATGCCCCGGGGTATTTGTTGTTTCTTCCTTTTGAGAACACCAAAATGCAACATGGTTCTTAGACTTACAACGTTAATTCTAAGTTTCATGTATATCTTTGCGCTTCTTCTCCCATACCACTGGATTCTGCTACTAATAAATAGCCCGATACGTTCCATTTTCCGCTTCCAAGACGTAAGCAAAAATTTCTTCCTCCCTTAAATTCCCTATATCGTCTTCTGCCAAGTGAGAAGTGGTTATCAAAGCCCACACACGATGACTTTTCGCGAAACTTTTCTGCAATTCCCAGTTCATATCTTCTACATCCACCCACAGAATACCTTCATGTCGGCCGGAATAGTCTTCACTGCTTCGATAGATGGGAATCATTTGGCTTGCCGCTGCTTCACTTCGCTCTTTTGTATATTGTATGAGATAGTCTCCGCTTTTCGGGATGTCCACCACCACCTGGGCATTTCCATGGTGTTCCATCCATTGAATCAATTCCTGCCAGCTCATCCCCGTTTGGTTATCCATACCGTATAATACGAAGGGTACACTGGCTTCATCCCAGTCTGCCCGAATACATATGGTCTGATATCCCTGTCGAAACACCTCATTCAATGCATCTAGCGCATTTTCTGCAAGATAGCCACCATGGGGATATTCCAACAGCGCCACCACATCAGGATGAGTCCGTGATATTTTTTCTCCATCAATATCTGACAGTTGTTTTCCCTCCAAATAGATCTTTCGAATAGCATCGCTTTTCAAAATATATTCCGATGTGTTCACGATATCGATGCTTCTTTTGTGCCCTTCTCGCGCCTGCTCCACTGGGATTTTATGACCTGAACTAATATCCCAGGCTTCACCGTTTTCAAA
>CAYVFH010000090.1:0-3340 GCA_964450985.1 uncultured Oscillospiraceae bacterium
ATACCCATGCTCTCCACAATCACCGAGGCGCCTTTTATGGACGAAATAAAGTATTTGCTCACTTGGGGTTTGACACATTTACCAGCCTGGAGTACATGAACAACGTGGTAAAGACCCCGAAAAACTGGGCGAGAGACCAGGTATTAATTCATTATATTATGAATGCCTTGGAATCTACGGAAGAAGAGGATTTTGTGTATGCCATCAGTGTGGAAGGCCACGGCGCCTATCCGGGCAATCAGATTCTTATGGATCCGGAAATTACCGTTACCGAAGCCCCATCGGAGGAGCAGAAATGGCAGTATGAATACTATGCCAACCTGCTTTACAGCATGGATCAATTTGTTGGAGATTTAATTCAGCAGCTTTCCCGACAAGGGGAGCGGGCTATCGTGGTTTTCTATGGAGACCATCTTCCGGCCATCGACTTTACGGAAGAAGACTTGACCACCGGGAATCTTTATGCCACGGAATATGTTATTTGGTCAAACTACTGGCTTCCCAAAGAAGAGAAAACACTTTATGCGTATCAGTTGGCAGCGGAGGTTTTGGGTAAGATAAAAATTCAACAAGGTACACTGATGACATACCATCAAAACCACAAAGAGGACCCGGATTATATGCAGCAACTGGAGCAATTGGCATATGATATGTTATACGGAAAGCGTTATGTTTACGGAGGGATAAATCCATTTGATCCCACACCGTTGGCTATGGGGATATACCCCGTCCGAATCGAAGAGGTGGTTAAAATCGGGAAAGAGTACTATATCAAAGGAGAAAATTTCACCCCCTTCAGCAAAATATCTCTACACGGAGAGATTTTAGAAACCATTTATCTGGGCCCCACCATACTAGGGCTTTTGGAAGAAATAGATCCGGAAGAAGCCCAAGATATGAAGGTAAGTCAGGTGGAGAAAAATAGAGAAATATTAAGCACTACCGAATAGCGAAAGAAGGGAAAACCTGCTATGAAAGGAAAATATACAGTGGAAGAAAAGAAATACGGTCTTCTGGGAAAATCTCTGGCTCATAGCTATTCCCGGGAAATCCACCAACTTCTAGGTGCATATTCCTTTGGCATGTGGGAAAAAACATGGGAGGAATTAAGGGAATTTCTTCAAGAAAGAAACTTTGACGGTGCCATGGTAACCATTCCATATAAAGAGGCGGTGTTGGAGTTTGCTTCGGAAATGGCACCCGAGGTAGCCCTTCTTCGCTCGGCCAATCTTCTGGTGAAGGATAAAAATGGCATGCTGACAGCACATAATACCGACCTGTTTGGGTTTATGTATATGATACGCAGAGCCGGTATTTCCTTGACGGGGAAAAAGGTTTTGGTGTTGGGAGACGGAGCCACAGGTCGTACAGTGGTTCATGGTGTAGAAAAGTTGGGGGCTGCTCAGGTACGGGTGGCTTCCCGAAGACTACAAGGTCAAGGTCAGGGTAATGTGGAAAAAGTGTCCTATGACCAAGGTTGGCCCCAAGCAGAGATTGTCATCAATTCCACTCCGGTGGGAATGTTTCCGAAAAATGGAGAATCTTTGGTGAGTCTGGATGATTTTCCAGTACTGGAGGCTGTTTTCGATGTGATATATAATCCATTGGCCACTTCTCTCCTACTTCAAGGAAGGGATCGGGGTTTGGTGACGGGTAACGGGCTTTCCATGTTGGTGGCGCAAGCAGTACGAGGTGCGGAAATCTTTCTGGAAGGCAAACTACCCCAGGGAAAAAACGCAGAAGAGTGGATTGAAGAAATTCTAAGTCATCTTACCGATAACTTATTGAACATTGTTTTAATTGGTATGCCCGGGTCTGGAAAAACTACCCGGGGGAAAGCTATGGCCAATGCTTCGGGAAAAACATGGGTGGACACGGATTCTTTAATAGAGCAACGGGCTGGAAAAACCATACCAGAGATTTTTCTCGAAGGAGGGGAAGGACTATTTCGAAGGTGGGAGGGAGAAGTGGCAGAGGAAATCGGGAAAAAAACGGGACAGGTCATCGCCACGGGAGGCGGCATGGTGCTGCAACAGAAGGCCATGGATGCTCTTCGCCAAAACGGAAAAGTCATTTGGGTAAAGAGACCATTGGAGGAATTGGCTCGGGATGGCCGGCCTCTATCTAAAGATCTAGCCACTTTGGAAGAGATGGCACGCCATCGAGAACCGCTCTATCGGAAATATTCGGAAGAGACTCTCTCCTGGGAGAAGGAGAAGGGAGAAGAGAAATGATATTAATATTAGAAAATCATCCGGATAAAGACGGGTTGGAAAGACTGTTGGACCAACTTACTGTCCAAGGTTTTACCTACCACTTTATTCAAGGGGATGGAGTGACGTTGCTGGGAATATTGGGAGATACCAGCGGATTGGACCCGAATCAGTTTCGAGGGCTTTCTTTTGTGAAGGGAGTCCGAACCATTCAAGAACCCTATCCTTTGGCAAGTCGAACCCATCATCCGGCCCCCACTCACATAACCGTAGGTAAGCAACGGATTGGGGAGGGGAGTTTAACGGTGATGGCGGGTCCTTGTTCGGTGGAATCCCCGTCTCAAATGAATGAAGTGGCAAAGCAAGTGGCTTGGATGGGAGCTGACTTTTTGCGAGGAGGGGCCTATAAATCCCGCACCTCGCCCTACCATTTTCAGGGCTTGCGAGAAGAAGGGATACGACTTTTGGTAGAAGCCGGGAAACAAGCGGGCATTCCGGTCATTACAGAAGTTCTGGATCCTCATCATCTCTCCCTATTTCAGGATGTGGATGTCATTCAGGTAGGGGCTCGAAATATGCAAAACACAGAGCTTCTAAAGGAACTGGGAAAAGTGGACAAACCGGTGTTGTTGAAGAGAAACCCATCCTCCACACTGGAGGAGTTGTTAATGAGTGCCGAATACCTTTTGGCAGAAGGAAATTCCCAAGTCATACTGTGTGAACGAGGAATTACTACTTTTGAAAAAGCCACCCGCTATACGTTGGATCTTTCAGCGGTGGCCTATTTAAAAGCCAAAACCCATTTGCCGGTTATGGTAGACCCCAGCCACGGTACGGGAGATCGGGAATTGGTTTCATCCATGGCATTGGCTGCGGTGGCTGCGGGAGCGGATGGCCTCATGATTGAAGTTCATCCCCGTCCGGAGGAGGCATTCTGCGATGGACTCCAATCCATCACACCGGAGGCCTTTCGAAAATTAATGGAAAAAGTGAATCGTGTACGAGAAGCTTTGGAGGATCGAGAAGATGAATGATTGGAAAATGGAACCGGGACTGAGATATGGGTTGGGAATAGAAATCGGAAAGCTTCTGAATGAAAACCTTCCCACTCGAATCGGGATTATTAC
>CAYVFH010000091.1:0-3254 GCA_964450985.1 uncultured Oscillospiraceae bacterium
CTATTGTTTAGAAGTGCCTTCCCCATATGGCTACAATCTCCCATCAACTGTGGAGCTTTCGCCATGTTGTCCGGACTAGTCATTGTTCCTGCAATCAGCCTACTGACACCAAAGTTTTCTGGAGAACATACCGACCGCATGTTTGCATGTTATGAGAAAAAAGTGGTGGTTTCCGTGAAGCAGGCTTTGGGGGAATAAAACGTAACGAAATAGGGCACCAACAGAGAACACCCCGTCTGCTGGTGCCTTTTTATTGGTTCGAAAAGTGACTTTATGATATAATGTATCCAATTGTAACTCAAATGGAAGCCCTACGGTGGACATATAGAACACCCAAGGAGGTATGCGCAAAAGGAATGAATAAAAAGAAATATATGAGGGCGCTTTATCCGGTTCGAGAGATTCGGGATTTAAAAGATTTGTTAGACTCTAGTGCCATTCGCTTTTCCCACGACATCGCCTATCTGGTGAAGGACGTTCCGGGAGGCGCATATCAGCCCATTCCGTTTTGGCAGGTGAAACAGGATGTAGATTCTTTGGGTACGGAACTGATAGAGTTGGGATTGAAAGCTAAAAAAATTGCGGTGGTAGGAGAGAACAGCTATCCCTGGGTGGTGACTTATTTAGCCACGGTGAACGGTACGGGAGTTGTAGTCCCCATAGACAAGGAGCTTCCGGAAAAGGAAATCCTTCACCTTCTGGAACGAGCCGGAGTATCCTGCGTGGTCTTTGACGGAAAACACCGTAAAGTGATGGATGCCATTCGGAACATGGTAGACTTTGTTGAACTTTGGATCGATATGGATCTGGGGGTGGAAGAAGCTTTTGGAGAGATTCGAAGTTGGGAAGCTCTTCGGGCAGAGGGAAAAGCCAAGCTTTCCTCCGGAAATTCGGAGTTTGTAGAGGCGGAAATCGATGCGGATGCAATGTGTTCCCTTCTATTTACATCCGGCACTACGGGGATGGCTAAGGGTGTCATGTTAAGCCATCGAAACATTACGGCCAACGTATATAATATGTCCCAATATGTTCAAATCAAGAAACCGGGGATTGGACTTTCTGTACTACCCATGCATCACAGCTATGAAATGACTTGCCATATTATGACGGCGCTATATCAGGGAGTCACAGTAGCTATATGTGAGGGTTTAAAGCATATCGCGAAAAACATGGTGGAAGCCAAGGCAACGGTAATGCTGGGGGTTCCCCTGGTATTTGAGGCCACTCATAAAAAGATTATGAAGCAAGCCGCGGCATCTGGAAAAGATAAAACACTTCATAAGGCCATCGAAATTTCAAAAAAGTTACACTTATATAACCGAGGAGATGCAGCGAGAAAGATGTTCAGGGATGTTCATAAAGCCACGGGAGGCCACATGGACTTATTTATTGCAGGTGGAGCTGCCATTAATCCCGGTGTCATTGAAGATTTTCAAGCCATGGGATTTCCTATGATTCAAGGGTATGGCATGACGGAGAATGCACCGATCATAGCGGTGAACAAGGACCGTTACAGCAAGCCGGGTTCCGTGGGATTTCCCCTTCCGGGAACGGAAGTTAGAATACATGAGCCGGATGAAAGCGGAGTAGGAGAGGTGATATGCCAGGGACCCAGTGTGATGCTGGGATACTATGAAAACCTGGAAGAGACAGCTCGGGTTATTCGGGACGGATGGTTGTTCACCGGGGATTACGGATATTTTTATGAAGATGGAATGCTATATATATCCGGCCGAAAAAAGAGTGTCATTGTGACAAAAAACGGGAAGAACATATTCCCCGAAGAGGTAGAGTTTTACCTGACTGAAAGCGAATATATAGAAGAAGCTTTGGTCTACGGGGATGAAGACGAGGATGGAGATGTGATTGTCAAGGCCATCATCTACCCCAACTTCGATATGGTGGCCAGTGAAGAGGGAGAATTGGAGAACGAAGAGTTGAAACGTTTCTTGAAGGGAGTGATTGATACCATCAATGAACAAATGCCGTTATATAAGAGAGTTCGACGATTTGGGGTTCGGAGAAAAGAGTTCGAAAAAACCACAACACGGAAGGTGAAGAGATTCACACCGGAAAATTTTGAATCGGATTGTTAGAGACACAGGAGGAGTAAGGATGAAACAGATCAGTAATGAGGAGTATCGGGAGCTAAAACAGAAGGACATGGAAAAGGCGGTAGCCTTTGCCAAGGAAATTCAGGAAAGCAAGGATCCTATGGTAAGGTACAAGGATTCTAGACCCATCATGGATATCAAGCACATGATTGAAACCAGTGCGGCCATATTTAAAGATCGTCCCGCTTTTCATGTGAAGAAAACCCATGGTGGCGAGTATGAACCTATTACCTACGGACAGATGATGGCGGATGTGAATGGGCTGGGGACCGCTTTGATTATTGGCGGACTCAAGGATAAGAGAATCGGTGTCATTGGGGAAAATAGTTATATGTGGGCGATTACATATCTGGCTGCAGTCAGCGGTGTGGGAGTGGTAGTGCCATTGGATAAAGAACTTTCCCCCAAGGAACTAAAGGGTCTCGTTAAGGAGGCGGAGCTTAGCTGCGTGGCATTCGATAAGAAATTCGAAGGGCTTTTTAAGGAGGCCAAAGAGGACCCGGAAAACGAGTTGGAAGTACTTATCGGGTTGGAGGCAGATGAAAGCGATGGAGAAGTATTTGCTTGGAAAGATTTGGTGGATAAGGGTAAGAAGGCCGTCTCAGAGGGAAATCGAGAATTCCTCGATGCACAAATTAACAGCCAGGAAATGAGCATCTTATTGTTTACATCAGGTACCACGGGCTCTAGCAAAGCGGTAATGTTAAGCCACGAAAACATCTGTGTGGACCTGATGAGTTTACCTACGCTATTAATCGTGAAACCGGAGGACATATTCTTTTCCATGCTTCCCATTCATCACACCTATGAATGCACAGCGGGATTCTTAATGCCTTTGTACAAGGGTGCATCTATT
Source organism: uncultured Oscillospiraceae bacterium (assembly GCA_964450985.1). Classification (GTDB taxonomy): domain Bacteria; phylum Bacillota; class Clostridia; order Peptostreptococcales; family Anaerovoracaceae; genus JAAZGD01. The sequence goes on from CAYVFH010000091.1 coordinate 2,971, forward strand.
GCCCATTGTGAGGGACTTAAATATATTGTGAAGAACCTGTCGGAAGCCAAGCCAACTATGTTTTTAACCGTTCCATTGGTAATCGAAAACATGCATAAGAAAATATGGCAGAATGCCAGAAAGTCCGGCAAAGCGGACACCTTGCGAAAGATGATGAATCTCAATCGAAAGCTGAAAAAGGTGGGCATTGATATCTCCGGGATATATAACAAGCAAATTATGGCTCTTTTCGGCGGTCAGCTACGAATGCTGATATCGGGTGGTGCGGCTATTTCGCCTCAGGT
>CAYVFH010000092.1:0-2289 GCA_964450985.1 uncultured Oscillospiraceae bacterium
CTCCAATTCCTTGCACTTTGGACACACATAGTGGGGCGGGAGCGGGGTCACCTCGGTAATCCCTGCCATGGTGGCTGCGAAGGAAGACCCCACAGAACCTCTGGAACCTACCAAATACCCGTCTGCCAAGGATTTTTCCACCAGCATTTTAGCAGATACGTACATTACCGCATATCCATTTCCAATAATGGAATCCAACTCTTTTTCCAATCGAGCTAGAATTCTTTCAGGTAATGGGTCTCCGTAAATAGAGATGGCTTTCTTGGTACAAGCCTCTCGAAGAATTTCATCTGCATTTTCTATTTTCGGAGGATACTTCCCCTCTGGAATGGGACGTATTACCTCAATCATTTCTGCAATTTTTCGCGTATTGGAAACCACTACTTCATAGGCTTTTTCCTCCCCCAGGTAGGAAAACTCCTCCAACATCTCCTCCGTGGTTCGTAGATAAAGCCCCTTATTGCTTTCCGCATCTTTATAGCCTTGTCCCGCCTGAATAATGGTTCGATAAATCGCATCCTCCGGATCCTTGTAATGGGCATCGGAGGTAGCTACCACCGGAACCCCCGTTTCTTCCCCCAGAGATACAATACGGCGATTAAATTCCCGCAAATCCTCATGATTTTTAACCTCATTCCGGTCCAACAGGAATTGGTTGTTGACGATGGGCATAATCTCCAAATAGTCATAAAAGGATGCTTTTTCCTTCAACTCTTCCCATGGTAAATTTTTCCTGAGTGCGGAGAATATTTCCCCCGCTTCACAAGCGGAGCCCACCAACAGCCCGTTCCGTTTTTTTCGAAGCTGAGATTTTGGAATCCTGGGGCGGCGATAATAAAGATAGTTTAAATGAGACAAAGATACCAGCTCGTAGAGATTTCGCAATCCCTCCTGTGTTTGGGCCAATAGCACTACATGGTAGGTGTTGTCCCGGGATATACCCTCTTTTCCGTTGGCACCTTCATCATCGTACAGATAGCCCTCCATGCCGTAGATGACCTTAAGGTGTAATGGCTCCTTCTTATCGTTCAAAACTTGATATGCCTCAGGAAAAGCCTGCACCACACCGTGATCTGTAATGGCAATTGCTTCCTGTCCCCATCGGGCCGTTGTATGTAAGAGGTCCTTCACATCATTCAGACCATCATTTTCACTCATTTTGGTGTGGCAATGTAGCTCTATTCGCTTCTCTTCCGCAAAATCTTGTCGCTGGACCTGCTCTTCTCTCCGAACTGCCAGTGTCTTCAATACCAGGGTGTTCTCAAAGGTATCCCATTCCGGCTCTCCCAACACCTTCACAAAGCAATCCTTTTCCAGCGCTTCATCGATTTCATTCCACTTTTCGTCGGAACAGAAAAGCTTGCAGCATAGCGAGGAAGTTTTATCCGTTATCAGTAATGTGGCCAGCTTTTTATTGTTCTTGATGGTTCTGGCATCCTTCTTGAAAAGTCTCCCTTGTATCACCACTTTGTCCATATCCACCTGTACTTTTGATATGTCCGTGGCTTCCTCTTTGATGGGTTTCCCCAATACATTGGACACCGTTCTTTTTTTCTCCCCGGCGCTTCCATGTATTTTTTCCGCCTTCTGTCGCTTGGCTTCGGCCTCTTTTAATTTGATATATAACCTGGCCCTTTTTTCTTCCCTGGTTTTTTCATATCGATCCGGGTGATTCTCAAAAGTAATCTCCACAGAAATTCCCAGTCGATCCTTGAGTGCCCTCTCATATATGCTCTTCAGCTCCTGATTGCATTTACTGGCCGTTGTTTCTCCCAATACGGGAATCAATACATTCCAAACGGCTTCTTTGGAAGAAGGGCTTACTATGATTTCCTCCGGTCGGATGGTGTTGGTCATTACCCGATATTTCCCATTGCTCTCTTCCGTTAAGTAAGGTATATATAAAGGGATTGCTTGAGATTCGGGCATTTCCAACTCTTCGTAGGTAAACTGAAACCGGATTTCCTCCAATCCGGGAATTTTTTTCTTAATTTCTGCTCGAATTTTTTGAAGATCTTCTATTGGGATAACCACATTGGTAATAATCCAAAGTGTAAGATGATTTTTTTCGGGATCCATGGTTCCCTTTTCGAGAACAATACGAGCGGAATTCTTCCACTCATCTCCCAGTTTTTCCCACGATATGCATGTCAAGATAAGCTGCTGCATGTTGTCATTACCCCTTGGATTATTGGTTGGTTTCTCGTATCAACTGAATCAATTCTTTTACGATTTGGCTTTCGTTTACACTTCGGATAACCTGGCCTTTTGCAAATAGCAGGCCTTTTC
>CAYVFH010000092.1:2299-3249 GCA_964450985.1 uncultured Oscillospiraceae bacterium
TCCCTGGCCTCCCCGGGACCATTGACACCACAGCCCATAACCGCCACGGTCAAGTCCTCTGACTCCAGTCCCATTTCCTGTAGCTCCGTCTCCACTTGATTGGCCAATACTACTAAGTCCACCTTCGTTCTTCCACAAGTAGGACAAGAAATAACCTGAAGCCCTTTTCTCAAGCCCAGTGCCAGAAGCAGCTTCTTTCCAAATCGAACCTCCTCCACAGGATCTCCTGTCAAGGATACTCGAAAGGTATCTCCAATCCCGGCCAACAGAAGGGACCCGATTCCAGCCGCCGATTTTATTTTCCCCATCTCTAGTGTTCCGGCTTCCGTTACTCCCACATGAAGAGGATAGTCTGTCCATTGAGACAGCTTTTCATAAGCCGCCACTGTTTTCTTCACATCGGATGACTTCACCGAAAGAACCAGTTGATGAAAACTCTGCTTCTCCAACCACAGGATTTGGTCCATGGCACTCTCCACCATGGCATCCACCGTAGCGCCTCCGTGCTTTTCCAACAATTCCTTTTTAATAGAGCCGCTGTTTACCCCTACACGAATGGGGATTCCCGCTGCTCCGGCGGCTTCTATCACCTGTTTGACATGCTGCTCCTCCCCGATATTACCCGGGTTGATACGAATCTTGTCCGCCCCTTGCCTTATGGCAGCCAAGGCCAACTTGTAATCAAAGTGTATGTCGGCAATCATGGGTATGGCGGAAAACTCTCGAACTCTTTTTTTGATTTCGCCAAAACAAATGGCACTGTTTTCATTGGGGATAGCCAAACGTACCAGTTGACATCCCTCAGCCACCAACTCTGAAATCTGATGAACACAGGCTCCGATATCTTCCGTGGACCTGCTCAACATGGATTGGATGGTAACGGGTGCATCTCCACCAATGCTCACATTACCACATCGTACTTGCTTCGTCATTTATCCTCCAAAATGGGG
>CAYVFH010000093.1:0-3226 GCA_964450985.1 uncultured Oscillospiraceae bacterium
TGGGTAGTGTGGAAACCAAAGTAGGTTGGCTGGGTGCTGGTTATGAAACCGAAGCTGGAGAGTAGTAGAAACAGGATATAACAGACAATATCTTTTCCGGTTCGGCCAATTGCTGATAGGAGAGAATAAAATGAGTCCTGGGCGAATGTTGCTTTTTCGCCCGGGACTTTTTTTGTCCTTTGAGGGAGGAAATGGGATATAATGATACGGAGAAAGCATTTGAGGAGAAGAAAATGAGGCGATTTATGACGGGACTATTGGGAATCATTGGACTAATTGTACTAGCATTTGGCCTGTTTATTCTTTGGCTGCACGTCACGGAGTATGATCCGGCACCCAGAGAAGAACTTTTGGTGAAGAGCATTGCGCCGGAAAAGGTGGAAATGGAAAAAGACATCACCATCTTATCTTTTAATATTGGCTACGGTGCATTGTCCCAGGATATGGACTTCGTTATGGATGGAGGGAAAATGTCCTATCCGGAGTCGCCCCAGGTGGTTAACCAAAATATGGAAGGCATTCGTGATTCCTTGACCTCCATTGGGCCGGACATCCTTATGGTGCAAGAGATTGATCGGGATTCCAAGAGAAGTTTTCACATGGACCAGATGCTTTATTTGGAAGAAGCCCTGGAGCTTCCCGGGGTATATGCCGCAAACTTCAGATGTCGATACGTTCCATTTCCCATACCACGCATGTTGGGAAAAATCGAAAGTGGTCTGGCAGTATTTCATGGATATACCATAGAAAACGCCAGCAGAGTGGCACTTCCGGTTCCCTTTCAGTGGCCGGTTAGACTGGCCCAGCTTAAGCGATGCCTATTGGTGGAGAAGATCCCCATTGAGGGAACGGATAAAAAGTTGGTATTAATTAACCTTCACCTGGAAGCTTATGATGATGGGGGAGGAAGAGCTGCCCAAACGGCAGCCTTGGCTCGGTTGATGGAGGAAGAGTATAGTAAGGGAAACTACGTGATCGCAGGAGGAGATTGGAATCAAACATTTCCAAATTCGGATTTGATGCGATATCCATTGGTAGACACGGAAACGTTCCGAGCCGGGGAAATAGATGAAACACTTTGGAATCAATGGGAATTTCACTACGATGAGTCGGTTCCCACCAGCCGCTTGCTGAATCAGCCTTATCAGCCAGAGCACCCAAAGACCCAGTATTATGTAATCGATGGATTTGCGACTTCACCCAATGTGCAGGTAGAGGAAATTCAGACATTAGATCAAGATTTCCAGTTCTCGGACCATAATCCGGTATGGATACGGATTCGGTTGGTAAATGACGAGAAGTTGTAGGGCAAATGCCGTTATCATAGGGGAGTGCATGGGAATCGAAAAAACCCCGGCAAGCGGGGTTTTAATTTTGGTTTTACTGGCGTCATAAAAAAATATAAATATTATTCCGTTGTCTCTTCTTCTTCTTCTTCTTCTTCTTCTTCTTCCGGTTCTTCTTTCGGCGGTTCTGAAACAGCTCCCGCCGAGGCCGTAGCCGCTGCGTTTTCTAATACCTTTTCATACTCCACAAAAATGGCTTCTTTGATGCGATTTCGGGTTTCGGAAGTGAGAGGATGGGCGATGTCTCTGAAATCCCCCTCGCCCATCTTTCGACTGGGCATCGCGATAAACAGTCCGTTTTGTCCTTCAATGACCTTGATGTCATGCACCACGAACTCTTCATCAAATGTGATAGAAACCACCGCTTTCATCTTTCCTTCATCATTGACCTTGCGTACTCGTACATCCGTAATGTTCATACTTACTACCACCCTTTCTATGCCGCGTAAACCAAGTCCATACCGCAGTCGCGGTATTTCCCCGTCATTATACTAGAAAGAAGTTTTAATTACAAGAATTTCGTCTAAAAAATCTGATTATTCGGAAAGAAGGACAGTTTCCTATTTTCCTCGTCCAACGGCCCCATATATACGATAGGGACGTAGTTGTCAATTTTTTTCCGCTCCGGTTCTTGAGATGCAATCACCACACCGGTGGAAAGTACTTCTATGTCAAACTCGGAGAGAATATCGGCGATTCCTTTTACGGAGCCTCCGCCTCGCATGAAGTCATCAATGATGATGGCGCGAGTCCCGGGATTCACCGCCCGCTTGGCGATACTCATCTTTTGAATCCGGTCATAGGATCCCGAGAAATAGTTAATGGAAACGGTAGAACCCTCGCTGATTTTCGTCTCTCTTCGAATCACCACCAGGGGTAGATTTAGTAAGAAAGCAGTCATAACTGCCACAGGTATTCCCTTGGTTTCAATGGTTGCCACCAAGTCCGCTTCTGAGTTTTGAAACTTTCGTGCAAAAACAGTAGCCAGTCTTTTTACCAAATGGGCATCAAACATCAAATCGGAACTATAGATAAATCCGCCCCCTAGTAATCGTCCGGGATCGGTGAGTTTTTGGCATAATTCCTCTTGTAGCAACCAGGTGTCTTTGTTCGAGATGTATGGAACAAATCGGACACCTCCCGATGCCCCAGGGGTAGTTTCTATAAATCCCAGTTCCGACTCTTTTAGAATTTCCTTGGCAGTAGAAATGTCTTCGCTGATGCTGGATTTAGCGGCTCCAAACTGGTCACAGAAGGTTTTTAAACCAAAAGTTTGATTGGGAGAGTCTGATAATATCTTGATCAAGCTTCCCACTCGATGGGTGCGTTTCATAAGAATGTCCTTTCTATAAACTCGAACATCAGGATATTTTACAACAATAATATTCGTTTCGCTGAAAAAAGTCAAATACGGATATTATTTTTGAAATGACCCCCTCGATATGATATACTTATGTTGCAAAAAGTGGAGGATAAGATGAACCAGTTAAAGGACCATAAACAAATACACTGTATCGGCATCGGGGGAATCGGACTTTCCGCAATTGCTGAGATTCTTTTGGACCGCGGGTTTCGGGTAACCGGATCCGATATGAAGGAGTCCGATGTGACGGACCGACTGATATTAAAAGGCGCTAACGTATATCTAGGCCATAGGGGAAAAAATGTAGAGGGAGCGGACTTGGTGGTTTATTCTGCCGCGGTGGGAGAGGACAATCCCGAGTTGATTCGGGCCAAAGAACTGTCCATTCCAGCGGTTACAAGAGCCGAGTTATTAGGCACGTTGATGGAAGAATACTCCAGTAGCATCGCCGTATCCGGAACTCATGGAAAAACTACAACCACCTCTATGGTTTCTTTAATTCTCCAGGATGGGGGGA
>CAYVFH010000094.1:0-3189 GCA_964450985.1 uncultured Oscillospiraceae bacterium
TTTTTTCGCCAGGGTACCGGAACCGTCTTTCACCGGTTGACGAAGAAGCAGGTAAGATAGGTGTACCACATGGTCTCGCAGGAAGGCTTCTTCCTTCAGTTCCTGATAGAATTCCTCGTCGATGAGTGCAATCTCCAAAGCTTTGTCCGCAGCCCTTCGCCACTTAAAATCTCCATTGGTGTCTTGATAGCCAATGGATCGCAGGGCAAAGGTAGTATAGGCGGCGGCATTCATGGGTTTTTTGCTGCCAAAGGTGTCCTCGGTGACCCCTTTGGTCAGGTTGTGGTGATAGAGAAAGCCAACATAGGGCCGCCCCCACTTGGGAACATCCGTAAAGGGATGAGGATAGTTGTTTTCCAATGCTTCCTCTTCGCCCCCCATGAGGCGAACAAAGATAGCCGCACCTTCCACCCGAGTAGGGGCTCGGTCCAATTCAAAGCCCTGGTCCGTTCCTTTGAAGATGTGAAGCACGTTGAGTTTTTCGGCCTCTTCCTGGTATTTTATAGTGGGGTTGGCAAAAACAGATACGGTGGAGGTCAATAGAAATACCAGCATCGTAAATAGGATGAGGACGGTTTGCCGCTTCATGGGAGTCTCCTCTTCTAATCTTTCGGTGGGGAATAAGGTATCGTGGTACTATTATACTAGATTTTAGCAAAAATGGTAGATGGTAACCTGGAAAAGGCCAACGAAAATCCGTAAGTGCGGATAAAAGTGTTCGAAATATTACGACATAATGGCAAATGGTTACATGCCCCTAGTCCGATATTCGCCTTATGTTATAATAAATAACAACGGAATATGTGCAGTGAATGTGAGGACACCACTTAAAACCAGGGTTTTGTGGTGTTTATTTCACGAAAGGGATCAGGGGTACCGTTTTTAGGACATGGAAGAGATTACTATGGAGATAGCAGGAAAATATTGGCAATGAATACGTTTCAATCGCAGTTTGGTGTACCAACCTGTGACAAGCAAGGGCTGTGAAGGGGTTTGATACCTTCGTGAAGGAGCAGCTCTGTGGAAGCTGGGTGGAGGAACGATATGCTGAAAATTTTAATTTGCGACGATTCCCCAAAAGAAGCCGATGAGTTGCGAGCACAAGTGATGGAATGCTGTGGAGACCGCATTCAGTCTATTATCTCGTTTCAAAAAAAAGATGCCCTAAACTTCTATTTAGAAGAAAATGGTTCGGAGCCGGCTATTTTGATGATGGACCTAAAGTTTTGCGAAGGGGGCATCGAACTGGCGAAGAAAGCCAAGGAAGTAAACCCTTGGGTACAAATCATATTTCTTATCAACCAGGGTGCTATGAGCCTTGATGTCTATGAAGTGGACCACGTCTATGCTCTGGAAGAACCCCTCAATCCAGAAAAACTGAAGGCTGCTTTTCATAAAGCAGTGCAGAAGATTGACGAGAACCGTCGAGAGCTGATTCCCATTCGAAAACGGGGAGTGACCTATGCCATCCCTTTGAAGAAAATTGAATACTTGGAAAAAGACCGTCGACTGGTTCATATTCACATGGGAGTGGTGAAGCATAGCATCTATGCAAAGTTTGAGGATATGAAAAAATACAAGACGGATTATTTTGTTCGGTGCCATAACAGTTATGTGGTGAATTTGATTCATGTAGACACCATGGAAGACCAGCATTTCATAATGAAGAATGGTCGAAAGATTCCTATCAGTCGAAGTCGCAGCAAGGAAGCCAAGGAAACGTATTTGGCCTTCCTCGTGAGAGAGCCGGTGGAGTCTTTATTATAGCGAAGAATAGATTATTGTCGTAGTGTAGAACGAGTACAAAATTCTGTGAATAGATTGATTCTAATGCGATAAAGGAGTATTGTGTAGTTGAAGTAGCTCAGTGAACGCAAATGACCTCATAAAGAGAGCGAGGTGTGTGAAATAGGTGTAAGAAATAATAATTTGTTGTTTTAAATTACTGGAAGGAGAAAGTTATGAGAAAGAGGAAAGTGTTAGCGGTGTTCATGGCCATTGCCATGGTTTTCTGCTACATCCCGACAACCGCTGTTGCCGACTCGATGCCCGGGGCATTCCAGGATATGCCACAAGAGGGTTTTTGGTCCACAGCAGCACTGGAAGCAGCCGTAGATAACGGCTTACTCAATGGATTTGTGGAAAAGGATGGTACTTACATCAAACCCAATGATCCGTTAACTAGAGCACAAATGGCTGCCATTGTGAACAGAGCCTTTGGGGCAGAAAACAAGGCGACTCTCACAGGAGTAGCTGATGTAGCATCCAATGCCTGGTATTTAGGGGATGTGCAGAAAGCGGTCCAGATGGGGACCATGAAATTGGATACCCTGATGAGACCCAATGATTCTATTACCAGACAAGAGGCCTTTACCATTTTAGCCCGAGCTTTCAAAATGACCGATGGAACCGCTACCGACTTAGCGGGATTTTCCGATGGAAGCAAAGTGGCCAGTTGGGCCGTTCCTGGAATGGGGGCTCTGGTAAAAGCGGGTTATGTACAGGGGAGCGACAATACGCTCACTCCCACAGCCCAGATGACGAGAGCGCAATTTGCCGTCATTATGAATAATATGATTCAAGATTACATTACCCAGGCCGGAACCGTTACCGCCGTAGCTAGCGGCAATGTAATGGTGAATGTCCCCGGAGTTACCTTGAAAGATGTTACCATCCAGGGAGACTTGATTGTGGGAGATGGTGTGGGTGACGGAGATGTTACTCTGGATAATGTCACTATCAAAGGAGACTTGATTGCCCGAGGAGGCGGCGTGAATTCCATCATCATTGTGGGTGGTGGTGTAGACGGAAAAATTGTTATCGCTAAAGTGGATGGACAGGTCCGTGTCTCCGTAGAAGGTGGAGCCGAAGTGGAAGTCATCGTTATTGATGACGGAAAGGATGATGTTATCATCGAAGGAACGGTGGGCACCGTGGAAGTCACCGCACCGGACACTCCGGTTATCGTGCAGAACGCTACGGTAACAAATATTGAAATCAAATCCGTAGGCGCTGCCAATGTTACGGTAGATAGTGGTTCGACGGTTACCAATGTGGTAGTGGGCACCGGATCTACAGGGACCACCCTTAATGTAGAGGGGCGTGTTACCAATGTAGAAACCTCGGCAGCCAACACCAATGTAGGAGGCACCGGGACGGTAACCACGGTCACTACGAATGAAGGGGCCA
>CAYVFH010000095.1:0-3173 GCA_964450985.1 uncultured Oscillospiraceae bacterium
AAAAAAACCTCCCCCGCCGATTCGATTCCCAAGGGCCATCTTCACCATGGCCATAAATAGTCCACCCCGCCCGACGGCATAAGCGGAGCGTATCATTCCCTCTTGATTCCATTCTTCTATTTTTTCCATGTTCCGCTTATAGGAATCAAAATCTGGGATAAGATCCTTTGACATTTCTGGCCGCAGCCAAACCAAAACATTTTCCGCCTCTTTCCACTCCGGTGTGATAATTCTGGAGAGACTGGAAATCCCCAAAGCAAAGGAAATCAATGTGGGAGGCACAGACAATCCCTCATAGGTTCCGGACATACTGTCCTTTCCTCCCACTGCAGCCACTTCCAATTCCTTCTCCGCCTTTAATGCACCCAACAAGGCACAGAAGGGTTTCGCCCAGCTATCGGCATCTGTTAGTTTTGGGAAATATTCTTGAAAAGACATCCACGCTTGACGAAGATTTCCACCCATGCATATCAATTTGGTCAATGAGTCCATTACGGCAAACATTCCTCCGTGATAGGGGCTCGCTTCCGAAATAAAAGGATCGAAGCCATGGGCCATCAAAGTCACATCCTCCGAATGTCTGGGAAGAGTTGGCAGCTTGGCCGCCATCCCCTGGGAAGGTGTCATCTGATATTTTCCGCCGTAAGGCATCAATACCGTGCCGGCGCCAATGGTACTGTCAAATCGTTCACCCAGTCCCCGTTGACAACAATGATTGATATCTATCAAATAAGTTTCCACCTTTTGGGCAAGTGGCAGCCCCTCCTGATCCCGACTTGCCAGAAGGGACTGCCCGAGGAAACGTAAGTCTGCACAAGGCTTAACGGTAACTGCCGCTTCTTGCGGCGCTCCGTTGGTTTCTAAAAAGGTCCTCTTAATGGAGAGAATGGTCTCTCCTCTCCAATTCATATCAAAAGTCCCTGTGTTGGTCACTTGTCCAATGGCATAAGCTTCCAGGTTTTCTTCTTTTGCTAGGGCAATGAATGTTTTCTCGTCCCTTTCATCCACCACCACAGCCATTCGTTCTTGAGATTCGGACAAAGCCAGCTCCGTCCCATTCAAGCCCTCATACTTCTTCTGAATGAGATCCAAGTTAACATAAAGACTATCTGCCAATTCTCCCACTGCCACGGAAACTCCTCCCGCACCAAAGTCATTGCATCTTTTTATAAGAGTGGCGGCCTCTTTTCGCCGAAACAATCTTAGTAGATTTCTTTCAACCAAGGGATTTCCTTTTTGTACTTCGGCTCCACTTTCTCTCAGAGATTCCATGCTGTGCACCTTGGAAGAACCTGTGGCGCCACCGATTCCATCTCGGCCCGTCCGGCCACCCACCAGAATGATTCGGTCTCCTTCTTTGGGCGTCTCTCTCTTCACATGGGACACCGGGCAGGCCCCCACTACCGCACCGACTTCCAACCGTTTTGCAACATAACCTTCATGATAAATCTCCGTTACATTGCCTGTGGCCAATCCAATCTGATTCCCATAAGAGCTATATCCCCTGGCGGCCTCTTGGGTTATCACCCGTTGGGGCAGTTTACCAGGCAATGTCTGGTGAAAAGGAGCTCTTGGATCTCCGCTTCCCGTTACCCGCATGGCCTGATAGACGTAAGCTCTACCGGATAGAGGGTCTCGAATAGCTCCGCCTAAACAGGTAGCCGCTCCGCCAAAGGGCTCTATTTCCGTGGGGTGGTTATGAGTTTCATTCTTGAACAAGATGAACCATTCTTCTCTTTGTCCATCTATGGTTACCGGCACCCGTAAAGTGCATGCATTGATTTCTTCCGACAGATCCAAGCTCTCCAGCTTTCCCTCCGCCCGAAAATATAAAGAACCGATGGTGGCTAAATCCATCAATGAAATATTTTTGGCCAAATCCCCGTGAACCCTCCTGCGCATCGCAAGATATTCTTCAAATGTCTCTTTAATCATTTGGCTATAGGGGTCTTCATTAAAACGGATATAGTTTAATTTTGTTCGAAAGGTGGTGTGACGGCAATGGTCAGACCAATAGGTATCCAACACCCTGATTTCTGTTTCTGTGGGGTCACGGTCCTCTTCCCTGAAATATGCTTGGACCATTTCCAAATCTTCCAACGTCATGGCCAAAGACATTTGCTCCTTCATACGTAGCAAATCTCCCTGGAAAAAGTCAAGAAACCCGTCCATAGTTTGTATGGCGCCAGGTTGAGGAACGTTAATGTTTAGCGAACTGGGCTTTTCAACCGTGCCTTCCCAAGAGTCTACCGGGTTAATAAAGTGGCCATGAATTCGTTGCAGTTGTTCCTGTGTGAACTCACCGTTCCAAAGCAGGACCCGGGCAAACCTCACTCGTGGCTCCGATTCTGGAAAAAGAATGCGAATCAATTGCTCCGCCGAGTCCGCTCTCTGATCAAATTGTCCCGGCACATATTCCACCACCAAGGAATGCTTTCGGGTAGTCCAAGGATGTTGTTCCCACCAGACCAAATCTGTCACAGGATCAGATAAAATTTTCTCCGCCACCGTACTTGCTTGGGCATGGTCCACTCCCTCGAAGTCATACCGATACAGTAATGCAAAATCCTGAAGTTGGGAGTACCCCAACAACTCCCGAATCTCTTTCTCACATCGTTGCTGGTCTCCATCAAATCCGGGTTTTTTACCTATGTACGTTCGAAATACCATGGCCGCTCCTTTGCGAACATTATGGTGATAATTTGTTTATATTATTCGTGTTTACAAATTTTATAATTCACTCTACCACTAGAAAACTATCATTACAATAAAAAAGACGAACTTTTTCATATGTAATGTAAAAAGTTCGTCAAAAACACTATGGAAAGTAAGGATTGCCGAACTAGGCGCTTAAAAATCTAGCTCAACATTCGGAATTTACACCAAAACCTCTTGAATGAATCCGTCAAAGTCCGCCAATATTTTATCCATGTCAACGGACTCATCATCCAGTGCCAATCCATAAAAAGGCGGCATTTTCACACCCCGAGCTTCTATTTCCTTTTTCAGTTCCTCGATATATACACCAGATCCTTGAATAATTGCCTCATTATAATTCAATTCAACCGGACTTCCACCCCATCGCTCATCCCAACTAGTAACGTCCGCACCGCAAGTGGGAGAGCCATCACAGCAGAGAACCGCCACGGTTTCATATCCTTCTCTTTCATATT
>CAYVFH010000096.1:0-3169 GCA_964450985.1 uncultured Oscillospiraceae bacterium
TCCAATCCTATGGCTTTCATCTTTATTTTGCCAGAAAGGATCGTAGCAGTTCCTCCACCAAGTCGTCACGTTCAATATGACGAATTAAATTACGGGCATTATTATGACTGGTTATATAGGAAGGATCTCCAGACAAAATGTAACCGACCATCTGGTCTATGGAATTATAACCTTTTTCTTCTAACGCTTCGTATACTGCCCGAAGAATTTCATTGGTGGTGGGCTGTTCACTCTTTTCCGGGTTTCCGTCAAAAAGAATTGTATTTCTTTCCATCCAAATCACCGTTCCTTTCTTGATTCTGTAATATATTCCTGTCTTGATTCGGTTTCATTATACTAAACATGAGGGTCAAAGTATAGACCTTGACCCTGGATTTAACGAAGATTTAATATTATTTGGCGCCTACAATTTCTTCCGCAACCCGGAATGCATCGGGGATTTTATGGGGGTCTTTTCCACCGGCCTGAGCCATATCGGCCTTGCCACCTCCCCCACCACCGGCTGCTTCCGCAATTTTTTTGATCATTTGACCGGCATGATAGCCTTTCTCTAACAAATCATCCGATATAGACACCATAAAGGTTACTTTATCATCATTGACCGTTGCAAAAACCAATATAAGATTACTGTATTTCTGTTTCATTTCGTCGGATAGAGTCCTTAAATCTTGTATGGTGTAGTCCTTGAAGGAATGGGTTACCAGACGAATTCCATTGATATCACTGGCTTCCTCCATCCACTGCTCTAAGGAGCTTCCCATGGAAGCTTTTTTAAATTCTTCGAGTTCTTTTTTTAGTAATTTCATCTCTTCCGTCATATTTTGTGCCTTTTGCAATAATACATGTGGGCTGGTCTTTAAGGTCTCGGCAGTCTTCTGAATGGTAGTTTCCATTTCTTTTGCCACTCTTAAAACACCCAGGCCGGTTACAGCCTCAATACGTCGGACACCTGATGCTACCCCACTTTCAGATAGTATGTGGAATGCTCCTATTTGACCAGCATTCTTTACATGGGTCCCTCCACATAGTTCTTTACTGTAATCACCCACGGATACAACACGAACCCAATCTCCATATTTTTCTCCGAAGAGTGCGATTACTCCCTCTTCCTGGGCTTGCTCCATGGGGACTTCACGGGTCGTTACATCCGGGAAAAAGGAAATGCGTTCGTTCACATATTCCTCTACCTTTTGGGCTTCGTCTGTGGTCATCGCCTGAAAGTGATGAAAATCAAATCGCAGTCCATCCGGTGTTACGCTGCTACCTGCCTGTTGTACATGATCTCCCAGTACCTCTCTCAAAGCCTTATGAAGCAAATGAGTTGCGGTATGATTCCTGGCCGTTGCATATCTTCGAGGGGCGGCAACCAAACATTGTACCATATCACCGGATTTTACTACTCCCTTTCTCACAATAATTTTATGAAGAAAAGCTTCTTTGCTTCGAGTGACTTCCAGAACCTCCAAGGAGCATCCATCACAGTACATCACTCCCAAATCGGTGCTTTGGCCCCCTCCTTCTGCATAAAAAGGTGTTTGATCCAGAATGATTTTACCGGTCTCTCCTTCTGTTAGAGACGGTACGGAGGTATTTTCCTTAAAGGTATAGAGAACACGACCCCGGTTTTCAAGGGTATCATAACCCACAAAAATGGTAGGATGTTCCAAGGTAAAATCCATTTCCATTTCACTCCAACCCTCATCTTCGTCATTTTTTCTGGCGGCACGAGCTTGTTGTCGCTGATTCTCCATGTGTTCTTGAAAACCATCTACATCTGCCTGATATCCAGATTCCTCCAAAATCTCCTGGGTTAATTCCAAGGGAAAACCATAGGTATCATAAAGCTTGAAAGCTCTTTCTCCGGAAAGAACTTGAACGCCCTCTCTTTCCATTGCTTGGATGTATTCCAGGATGATTTCCTCCCCTTGACCGATGGTACTGGCAAATTTATCCTCTTCCGCCGAGATAATTTTGTGGATATAATCCTTTTTTACTTCTAATTCAGGGTAGGCTTCTCCGGAGACTTGAACCACATATCGAGATAAATCCGACAGAAATGGTCCTTGTATTCCTAAATTCCGACCATGTCTAGCCGCTCTTCGTAATAATCTGCGAAGCACATAACCACGTCCTTCGTTTCCCGGTAGTATTCCGTCTGCAATCATGAAGGTAATGCTACGAAGATGGTCTGTTATGATTCTTGTAGAGATATCTTCCTTTGATTTTCCCTGGGTATAAGGTATGCCACTTTTTTTACAAATAGCATCCAGTACATATTTGATAGTGTCCACTGCAAAGATGGAGTCCACATCTTGCATGACACAAGCAATTCGTTCCAAACCCATTCCCGTATCAATGTTTTTATGTGCCAGATCTGAATAATTTCCTGCGTCGTCTCGGTTGTATTGGGTAAATACATGATTCCAGAATTCGATGTAACGGTCGCAATCACATCCGGGTTTACACCCCTCTTTACCGCAACCGTATTCTTCTCCCCGATCAAAATAGATTTCGGAGCAAGGTCCACAAGGTCCGGTTCCTATTTCCCAAAAATTATCATCCTTACCCAGGGCAACGATGCGTTCCTTGGGAAGTCCAATATCATTGACCCAAATATCATAAGCCTCTTGATCCTTTTCATATACGGAGGCCCAGATTTTGTCTTCTGGCATTTCAAGTACCTGGGTAATGAATTCCCAGCCCCATATCAAAGACTCTTTCTTAAAATAATCTCCAAAACTAAAGCTTCCCAACATTTCAAAGAATGTCCCGTGTCGGTCCGTGTATCCCACATTATCAATATCGCCGGTTCGGATACATTTCTGACAAGTGGTCATACGAGGACTTGGCGGAGTCTCAAGACCTGCAAAAAATGGTTTCAATGGTGCCATACCCGAGTTAATAATCAGTAAACTTTTATCCCCATCCGGAATGAGGGAGAAACTCTGGCGTCTATAGTGACCTTTGCTTTCGTAAAAGCTTAGGAACATTTCCCGTAATTGGTTTAGGCCGATTTTTTTCATGTAGTTGCAATCCTTTCCTATTTGTGTTTCAACCCATACATTTTACCATAAAGCATTGAAACATCAAGGTTTTATTAAATAATCTCCAATTTGGTTGGGGGTAAAAACCCCTTTATCAGTAATAATTCCGGTAATCAAATCCGGTG
>CAYVFH010000097.1:0-3161 GCA_964450985.1 uncultured Oscillospiraceae bacterium
TCTGCAATCGGTACAAGATGCGGGCCCAGATGAACACCAAGTACATTGACTCTTCTGCCCGGGAAGCTACCGTAACCCATGTGTTGAACATGCTTATCAGTAAGCTGACCAGCGCGGATATTCAATCCACCATTACGCCGGATGAAGGGCGAAATGTGCCCTGGCACATCTACAACATTGAAGCCTGCGATACGGCGAAGCAGACCCTGATCGGACTGGACGGATTGATGGAAATGATTCAACTGAAGGAAGAAGGGCCTCTAAAGGAAAATGCCCGGGAAATTAAAGAAAGAGCCTGTCTCTTCATGGAAGAAATTCTGGAAGTAGGCGGATATTTCCAAGCGGTTCAGGAAGGGTTCTTTGTGGACTCTGCCATGTACCCGGCCCGAAACGGAGATGGCATCGCCCGTAAGATTGAGGGTGGTGTGGGGTACGGATACATCTACCAACGGGATGCGGATTATATGGCGCCGGTAACCGCCCACTTTGGATACAACAATGTGGAGCAGTATGGGGCAGATCCGGAAAATCCCAGTGCTTTGATTGGGGGCTGCACTTTGGAAGATCGCAGCAAAATCGTGTATATCGACGAGCTGGATCCCGAGGACAACGTAAATGTTCGAATGGAAGAAAACAAAAAGTACCGGAATTCGGATTTGGTGAAGCCGGAGATGGAATGGCTGGCGGATGGCACCGTGCTATGGACCTTGTTCCTGCCATTGAACAAGAGAGTGGCGGAAGTAGTAGCCATTGAAATTGCCAGGAAGATGGGCTTGGAAGAACCGGAAGTTATAAGCCGGGAAGTAATGCAGGAGGCAGAGGGCACGCGAATTGAATTGAAGGGGAAGGTACCTTTTGATATCGACGTCTCTCAACTGACCATTCCGGAGCCACCCAAGGTGCTTACCGATGACGAAATCAGAAAGGATATCGAAGATTATCCCTTGAAAATCGTGGCCGGTACGGTAGGGGAGGACGAGCATTCCGTGGGGCTGCGCGAAATCATCGACATCAAGCACGGAGGCATTGAAAAGTTCGGTATTGAAGTGGAGTATCTTGGCACTTCGATTCCGGTGGAAAAGCTGGTGGATGCCGCGGTGGAATTGAAAGCAGAAGTGATTTTGGCCTCTACCATCATCTCTCACGACAACATTCACTACAAGAACATGAAGACCGGGATTGATGCCGGATTCGGGCGAGGTTCTCACGGCATTGACGTGGCCTCCTTCATTGTGGAAGAGCGGCAGAGAAGAAGGGCGAAGACAGAATGAAGGTAGATGTACTGGTTGCGGAAATAGGCTCTACCACCACGGTGGTAAATGCCTTTACGGGTATTCATACCGAGAATCCGGTGTTTTTTGGACAAGGACAAGCCCCCACCACCGTATTGGAGGGGGATGTTCGAATCGGCTTGAAACAAGCCATGGAGGATCTCATCCAGAAAAAGCAGCTGGACTCTTTGGAGTACGATGAAATGCTGGCCACTTCATCCGCAGCCGGCGGATTGAAAATGACGGTACACGGGCTGGTCTATGATATGACCGCCCGTGCTGCCAAGGAAGCGGCCTTGGGAGCCGGGGCCATTCTCCACTATATTACCTCCGGCAAACTGCGGCGCACGGATCTGAAAAAAATAGAAGAGATTGCACCCAATCTGATTCTTTTGGCTGGCGGCGTAGACTATGGGGAACGGGATACGGCCATCTACAATGCAGAGATGCTGGCCACCCTTCCGGATAAGACCCCGGTGATTTATGGAGGCAACATCGAAAACCAGGAAGAAATGAAGTTGATATTTGAAGACCGGCAGCTGTACCTGGTGGACAATGTGTACCCCAAGATTGACGAACTGAATGTGGAGCCATGCCGAAAAGTGATTCAGGAGGCTTTTGAAGAGCACATCATCCATGCCCCGGGAATGGAGCAGGTCCGGGAGCTGGTAACAGGACCCATTGTTCCCACTCCAGGTGCAGTAATGGAATGCACCAAGCTTTTGTATGAGGTACTAGGCAATGTAATGGTGCTGGATGTGGGAGGGGCCACCACCGATGTACATTCTGTCACGGAAGATTCCGACGAGATTTCTCGAATTCTCATTAGTCCGGAACCCAAAGCCAAACGAACGGTAGAGGGAGACCTGGGGGTTTATGTAAATCGGAAGAAGGTGATGGAATCCATCGGGGAAGATAAGCTTCGTACGGACATGAAGAAGTCGGGTTTGGATTTAGACCAGCTTCTCCATGACTACCATGCCATTCCCAAAACAGAGGGAGAAATCAAACTGGTAGAACGGCTCACTCTGGAAGCGGTGATTCGAGCGGTGGAGCGCCATGCGGGCCGAATCCGATATGTGTATGGACCTTCCGGCCGGAATACTCTGGCGCAGGGCAAGGACCTGACACAAGTGAAGTACATTGTGGGAACCGGCGGGGCACTCACCCATCTTCCCCATGGAAAGGCCATTCTGAAAGAGATAACCCGGAGAAACGAAAACGGCCGGATGCTATATCCGGGAGACCATGCAGAAATCCTGTTGGATCATCACTATATTATGGCATCCCTGGGCGTATTGTCTTTGAAGTATAAGGAAGGGGCTCTTCGTCTTCTGGAACAAAGCCTGGATCGAAAAATTACGGAATAAAGTCTCGTATTACAATTTCCTTACAAAACCCCAAACTCTCTTTGAGAACCGGATTTCGGTGGTATAATAGCCATATAAGGTATTGGTGGCCATTGGAGAAAGGAATTTGCCTTATGATTGTGAAAGATCGTATTGCGGATGTAATGCCGAAAACCAAGACAAACGGGGGCTTTGTGGCCCTGGGAATTTTTTCTTTTGTCCTTGCCATTCCCACATTGCTGTACATGATTGTGGCCAAGAAGGAAAAAAAGAACAAAGAAGCTTATTACTAGAGCTGAATGCGACAAAACAGAGCACCCGTCCAGCAGATTGGTCGGGTGTTTTTCCCGTAAATATAGGAGAAATCATGCATTACGAAGTATACCCCAAAGGAGTTTGTCCCACAGAACTGGAATTTGATTTAGAGGGAGACAGAGTGACCAATATCCGTTTTCATGGTGGGTGCAACGGCGGTTTAAAAACCATTGCATCTTTAATTGATGGGTGGACTGGGGATCAAATTGCCGAAAAGCTGGAAGGG
>CAYVFH010000098.1:0-3137 GCA_964450985.1 uncultured Oscillospiraceae bacterium
AGGGGTGAGGCTGAACAATGGGCGGCATATACGTTTGATTCCACTTATTGTATCTGCGCAATAGATAATATTCCGTGGCCGGATAGAACCGACTTCCCAGGCTTCAAGATACGGGATTTTATTACTTCAAGAGGTTGTCCGTACTCCTGCTCATATTGCTATAATTCAAAGTGGAATGAATTGTTTCCTCATTTGAAGAAAGTCAGGACGCGGGACGCAAAAGACGTGGTGAGAGAGATTCATGATTCCGGTGCGCGGTATGCGTTCTTTCAAGATTCCTGTTTCGGGGTTGACTTGGAGTGGGTGAGGGATTTTGTCGATATGTATACTTATGTTTATTGGGGGGAACAGAGGGCATGCCCACCGTTCCAGTGCAATTTGAGACCGGAACTGGTGACACAAGAAAGAATGGAGCAGCTCAAGAAGGCCAACTGCGTTGCCGTGCGAATGGCTCTTGAAACTGCCAGCGATAGGTTGAGGAAAATGGTTGGGCGTAAATATAAAAAAGAGGACGTATTCAACGCCTCTGCTTTACTCAACGAACAGAAGATAATGTTTATGCTCCAGAATATTATCGGACTTCCGACTTCGACCATTGAGGACGATCTGGAAACGCTCGATATGAACATTATGTGCAATCCGACTTATTCGTGGGTATCAATTTTCCAGCCGTACCCTGGGACTGTTTTGGGGGATTCATGCAAGAATAAAGGATGGTATACAGGTGATTACTCAGACATTAGCGATTCTTTTTTTGATACTACTCGCCTTGTGGTTGATGAAAGACACAGGGAACAGCTAGAAGTGTTGCAGAAGGTGTGGGCAACGTGCGTAGATTACGGGTATCATCCGAGGGCGGAGGAACTGACACACAAAAACTTTCCAATGCTTATTCATTCGATGGCCAGAAAGGCAGGAGATACGAAACTTTACTTGGGGTTGTTATGAGTGATTGGGGGTGTATATGGAAACAATACTGGTAATTTGTCGGAATTATCCGGCAATCAAAAGAAGAATGAACAAAACGTATAAGGATTATTCGGCCTATAAACCCACGGCAAGATTAACCAACCAGACCATTGATATTGAATATGAGGATAAGGTGGTGTTGCGATTTATTTTTAGATCTCTTGCCGACTATCCTGAGAAAATTATGGGATTGGAGTTTAATGGTGTTTTTCTGGACGAACCAATGGACGTGCCAGCAGAAATGTCCCTTTATTTGTTGGCACATAAAAGACAGGGGATATTAAGGAGGTGATTTGAATGGGCAAGAAGGGAAAACCTTGTTAGAAATGTAACTATTGGAAATAGAATGTAAAAGGGGGAGCGAACTCCCCCTTTTTTTGGTTTTATCTTCTATTCTTTGAAATATATTTCGTAGAAGATCGTTATGGCAACAATTACGACAACGATGATTATTCCTTTCATACTCCTCCTAGTGCAGGCTTTCTGCCGTATTGTTTTTAATGATGGATTGTTTTATCGCAAAGAAGCGTTCGGCTTCTTCAACGACCTGCCCTTTTGTTATTCCCGATACTACGGACGAAACAATTCCGGCAACCTCAACCGACAGTGGATGATTAATATCAAAGCACTCATTCACTACTTCCGAAAGAGTATTTGCGATAGCGAACAATCTTTCCATACTGCCCCGAACTTCCGGAGGTATATCTATTGCCAGTATATCCATACGTTCCTGAGCCATTTCAGATAATTGGTGCCTTGCCAGTTGTTTTACTTCTTCAACATTTATTTCTCGCATTTTATTCGTGCCTCCTCTTTGTCGGTGTTTTTAAATCTACTTTGTTGGTTACCTTCTTTCCGTTCCTGTAATATTTCTTCCAGTAATTGTTCGATTTCATCGGCTTCTCGTTGTAGCGCTTCATATTCCGCCATTTTACGTTCCATCTTCTTTTCTTCCATATCCATTTTTTTAGTTCTCTTGATATGGTTCATTACCGCTTCGCTCAGAATAGATCCCATCGTTGTGTCTTTTCTGATGGCTTCTATGTGGACAATCTTTTTGATCTTTGATGGTAAGTAAACCGAGATTTTTTTACCTTTCATTTCATACCTCCAGTATTTCGCTTATAGCGTTTGTTATTTTCCCGGCTATCGTTCTGTCCTCTGTATTTATTTTCCCAATCATTAACGTCACTAGCCGATTATCGGTAATAGCTGAGATATGGAAAGTGAGGCCGGTAGCCTGTTTGTAGAATACAGCGATTCCGTTATGGGGGACGGGAAGCTCTCGTTCGTAAATAGTGACTGATTCGATAGCGTTATACAGATTCGGATAGCTTCCTTTTAATTTCCCCATAATGGACGCCTTTATTTTCCACGTTGCGTTCCCTCTGATATTTACAAAAGTACCATCATCGGCTATATCAAACGTGGTTAATATATCTTCGAAGGTGTCGATTATCTCGATACCATCTTTGGCTTTTGCTAGCATAGCTCACCCCTCGTCCTCCGTTCCGCTTAATCCTGCGATCACGATCTCATTGGAATAATTTCCAATGTAGAAACCATTATAGACCGTGTTTTGTTCCTCATCACAGGCAATTTTAAACTTTTTGTTTTGAGGGAGTTTTAGAAGTACCGCCACCAGCTCCCTAACCGTCAACCCATCCGTGAATGTTTGTTCAGCCATTTTTCCTCCTCAATTCAAATTCTCCGCCCATCAATGGGCATTGGTGTTCGATTATTTTTGTTTTTGTCTCGGCAATTTTAACCTTGTCCCTTTCGTCCCAATACAGTTTCCGGTATGATCTTATAACCCTTGTGATTGCCATTTTGTACCCATTATGCCACCTGCTGCAATAAATTTTCCACCTCGCGGATATTGGAGATTAAATCCATATATACCATTTCCATTTCCGGGGCTGGACCATATTTTTTGATGATGCTGCGTCCGTTGTGATCTACGCGATACCCATCGGATGTACGTGTTATGGATTGCAGTGTTGTTTCTGGGCTGTGTATCTCATACCAATTTTTAATGCCATGGATGTCGGTTTCGCCGGTGATCATCATCACTCTGTTACAACTACCATGCCCATATAATGATGCCTCGTACGTTTTTGTTTTTCCCATTTTTTGAGTCCTCCTCTTAATTAATTGTTAGATTGCGC
>CAYVFH010000099.1:0-3091 GCA_964450985.1 uncultured Oscillospiraceae bacterium
TTTTCCAAAAGATCCAGGAAAGTGTCCAAGCCCTCCCTGGTGGGGAAGATGGCCCGGGCGCTTTCTTTATTTCCACCACCCTTGCCTTGGTAGATGGAGGCATTTTCCTTTACCAATTGGTTGCAGTCCAGCCCATTTTCTTTGGAGAATAGAAGAAGTGTGTTGTCCTGGGTGGAAATGATGGCCAACAGAAAGGGAACATCCGGAATCAATCCCCGTCCTAATTTTAGCAAATCCTCCGTTTTTAGGTCGCCATACTCCCGCAAGAAAATCTTATTTTTATAAACAGCATTCTTGAGATGATCCCGAATCTCTTCTTGCCTTTGATTTATCAGTGACTGCTTTATATGGAAAAGTTCGTTTCGAACGGATTGGTTCTTTTCTTCCCAGGCATTGATTTTTTCAATCAGCTCTTCCGGTTGGGCTGAGTAACGAATTCCCAGCTCTTGTGCCACATCATAGATGGATGCCATTCTATCATAAGCCCTTTTTCCTGCCTCCAAGTGAATCCGAAACATTCCCTTGTAGTTCTCCAACTTCCAGATTTTAATGATTCCCACCTGTCCGGTGTGGGAAGGATGGGTACCGCAGCAAGCCACACAGTCTGCAGGTTTTCTTTGGGTGCCAACGCAGACGATACGAATATTCTCTTCAATGGCCAAGGCTTTCCGCAAGGGGAAGTTTTTTGCTTCTTCCCGATGCTGGAGAGTCACCGTCGTCACCGGTAGATTCTCCCATATTATTTCGTTGGCCATGGCTTCAGCCATTTTTACCATGGACCAGTCCAAGGACGTGGGTTTATCGCTGCCGTTTCCAGGGGTGTCTTCTAAGGAAATATCGATGGTCATGCCTTCCTGGCCCATATGAAAGCCTCGATTGACGCCGCCGTACAGATGGTAAAACACACCACTTATAATATGTTCGCCCAAGTGCCTCTGCATATGATCGAAGCGTCGATCCCAATCAAGGGATAGTAAAACCTGTTGTCCTTCTGCCGGTGTAAGTTGATGGGGTAAAACCGCAACCTTGTGCCAGACTTCGTTTTCTTCTTCGTAGACGCTCAACACTTCCCAATCTTGGATCACTCCAAGATCACAAGGCTGGCCTCCTCCTTCCGGAAAGAAAAGAGTACGGTCCAAACGAAGTTTCCACTCCGCTTCCTTCGAAGGGGAGGGGTGGCATTCCAGGATTTGTGCTTGGTCTTCCCTTTTATATACATCTTCTTCATAGACGCGAAACGTGGTCATAATGGCCTCCTTAAATTAGTAAAAATATTATAGCACAATACCGCAAAATGGTATATAATAACAAATAACCGAACTAGTTTGCGGTCAAAACTCGTTTTGTTTGCCCTCTAAAGCCCTGTTAAATTGGTTACCTTTTTTACGAAAATAATTGTGGATAACTTCATTGGCAGGAATTAGCATATTTGCGATAAACCTTTAAAAATCAACGAACAACAAGAATATATTTATCCACCACATGCTTTGGATAAAATTGTATACAATCTGCGCCGTCTTGTGGATAAACGGCAAAAAGCCGAAAAATCAAAGCTTTCTATGCTGTGAAAAGAAATCTATCTAAGAAATAGATGGTTTACATAATAGTGTGCCGCGTTTTTCTCATAACTTCCCGAAGGATAAAGGCGGTCAATCAGTGAGTTGGTTTGGTTAAGCGTTGTGTGAATGTACGAGAAGGAGCTAGCATATGTTAAAGGAAAAAAGCGCCTACAAAGAGGACTTGCCGGTTAATGTGACGGTGGCCAACGTGGTAGATTATCCCATTCATTTTCACAATGACCTGGAAGTGGTTTATGTTTTGGACGGTTCGGTTCGAATGAAGAACGGCTACTATAACTACATATTGAAGCAAGGTGACATTTTCATTCTCAATGCTCGTGAGATTCATAGCTTTGAAAGCAACGGCGAGAAGAACATGGTGATGATGCTTCAATTGGACACGGACTATTTCTCTCGTTACTATGAGAATTTGAGAAATAGTTTTTTTGTCACCGATATGGAAGATGATTCGGATGAGAGCTTGGATGTTCTCCGTACATTACTGGCACGGATTATGATGGAAATCCTGGAAAAGGGCTATGGATACGAGGCCAAGGTCATTGAAAGCACCCACAATTTGCTGAGCAATTTGTTTGCGGACTTTCAGTATTATCTGATGGAGGATGGGAAGTTTGTCAATGGCACGAAGAACAAAGGAAATAAAATTCTGGCGGGCCGTCTCAGTCGAATTACCGACTATATGTACGAAAACTATACACGAAAATTAACCCTGAATGAAATCGCAGAGCGGGAGCATCTTTCTATCTATTACCTTTCCCATGTTATTAAGGAAGCCACCGGTTTGTCTTTTCAGGAATTGTTGAGTTTTATCCGGGTAGAGGAATCGGAAAAACTGCTCTTAGGTACCAATAAAAAAATCGGAGCCATTGCGGAGGAAACAGGCTTTTCCGCGGTGCGATATTATATTAAGCATTTTGAGACTTGGTTTGGAATGCATCCACTGGAATATCGAAAACGTTATACCGGAAAAGTGGCCAGTGTAGAAACCAGCTATCAGATGGACAAGTATTCGCCGGAAGAAATCGAAAATGCCATTCGCAAGAATGTGAAGGGTGTCTATAGTGATTATCTTTCCAGTAAGCGAGCAGACCCCATAATAGTAGACATTGACATTACAGAAACCATCAAGGAAGCGAGGGTTCCAGAGGTGTATCCTCTGGGTTTTCTGGAAACAGACTTGTTGAAGCCAGTGTCCCGGCCGTACAATCTTTTTAAATCCTTGAAAGAAAGGGTTCTGATTGACGGAGAGCATTATATTATATCTACGGCAGCGCGAACTTTGGGCGGGCTCACCTCCATCAGCATCTTGGTTTATAACATCAATGAGGAATTGAAGAACAATTTGTTGAAACCCATGGTACGGGAGTTGGCTTTTGATGCCATTAAATCTTATGATGAAGAACAAGAGGTACTGATTCGGTGCAGTGGTCTGATGGGCGAATACCGGATTAGCCGATATAAAATGACCCGGGAATCCGCCATTATCAGCTATGAAGATAGCCTGAAACCGG
>CAYVFH010000100.1:0-2274 GCA_964450985.1 uncultured Oscillospiraceae bacterium
AAGGAGTTCCCCTCTTTTCCCCTAGAGGATGTGGGAGGGATTTTGGTGGAGAGCTTATGAAAACTCATGTGATTATTCCCATATTTATTCCCCATAAAGGATGCCCTCATCAATGTGTGTTCTGTAACCAACACCAGATTACCGGAGGAAAAAAACAAGATCCGGAGCAAATCATCCATCGATATTTGTCCACACTGAAACGGGACGAACTCCACCATTTGGAGCTGGCTTTTTATGGAGGCAGCTTCACTGCCATACCGGAGGAAGAGCAGGAGTATTGCTTGAAGTTGGCTAAGAGTTACAAGGACCGGGGTATCATTACCGCAATCCATCTATCTACTCGCCCGGATTATATGGGGGAGAAGGTGCTGGACCGCTTGTGTCGGTATGAGGTGGATGTGGTGGAATTAGGGGTGCAGTCTTTTCATCCTCAAGTGTTGGAGCAGAGTGGTCGGGGTCATACTGCGGCTCAAGTGGAAGAGGCTTGTAGATTCATTCAAGAAAGAGGCATTCATCTGGGAATCCAATTGATGGTTGGTCTCCCCGGAGATTCTCCGGAACGATGCGTATATTCTGCAGAAAAAACCGTAGAGATGGGCCCCCAACTCGCCCGAATTTATCCTACCGCCGTGTTGAAAGGGACGCCCCTTTATGATATGTGTGAGAAAGATTTGTTTGTGCCCTGGGATTTACAATCCTCGGTGCAAACCGCTTGCGATATGGTAAAAATTATCCGTGGAGCCGAGATTCCTGTGATTCGGATGGGGCTGAAGGCTTCGGATACTTTAATGGACAAAGAAGAAGTGGTGGCCGGCACCTTTCATCCCTCTTATCGCCAATTGGTAGAAAGTAGGCTTTCCAAGGAAAAGATGGAGGAAGCCCTTCGTTCCGCCCTGCGCAAGACAGAAGGTGTTCATCAGAGGGTACACTTTTCCGCCAATGACAAGGGGTTTTCCTATTTAGTCGGATATAAAAAATCCAACAAGGAATATTTTGCCAATACGTATCCCGGGTTGGATTTTAAATACACTGTTGATGATATGTTAAGAGATTTCGAAATCGGAATCAGCCTTTCATAATGTTGGACTTACCCACGGCTTTACTTAGTAGGATGGCTATAATAATCCCTGCCACAAATTGACCGATATTCCAGGGAACTCCAATCCATGGGGCAATCCAGCTTCCATACATCACTCCTTCTGCTACAAAGTAGCCAATCACCATAAGAATCCCGCCGGGGACCATGGCGATTATGTTACGGGTGGCGGGAGAGAATCTTTTTGACTTGTTCAGTTCTACCAGAATGAAGCCGGTAATCAAAGCCATCAAACCTTTTATCACGAAGGTCCAGGGGGCCCACATGGCAAAGCCGCTGAGCAAGTCTCCCAGCACAGAGCCAAAGGCTGCGGCGATGGTGGCATAACGCCAACCCAGAATCAGCACGCTCAAATATATCATGGCATCTCCCAGGTGAACGTATCCTGTCGTAAGAGGGATGGGAATCCGGATAAACATGGTGCATACGATGATGAGACCCATCATCAGACTGGTTACTACAATTTTTTGTGTATGTTTCATGGGGTGAAAACCTCTTTTACTTTATATAGGTGTAGATTTCTTCCAGTGGCTTTCGGCCCGGGCTTTTCGCTCCTTCTTCCGGTACGCCCAGTGCCATCATGGCCACCAGGAAATATCCTTCCTGGAAAAAAATCTCTTCTTCCTTGGCCCATGCTTCGATTTCTTTACCCGCATAGTTGCCACTGGTGAGCCAGCAGGTGCCATAACCCATATCTACGGCTTTTAATGTGAGTGTTTGAAGAGCGGCCCCGATATTCTGCATGCCCGGATTGCGATGGTAGAGTAAATCTTCTAAAACCTCTTGGGGCGCATCGACTAGCTGATATTCCCGGTATCCGGATGGGATATAGTTTTCTGCAAACGCCAGAATCAACACAGGGGCTTCCGTGGCAAAAAGAGTGAAGTTTTTCGTAAACTTACGAAAACGTTGGGCCTTTTCTGGATCTACAGCATCCATTTTCCGGGCAATTTCTTCATTCTTATTTTCGATGATTTCCCGGATGCTCCTTTTGGCCACTTCTTGTTGGATGACCACAAAGTGCCAGTTCTGCATGTTTTTTCCGGAGGGCGCGGTACCGGCGGCTTGAATCAGTTCTCTCAAGCGGGCTTCCGGAATGTCCACGTCCTTGAATTTACGTATGCTTTGTCGAGTTTGTAGCAATTGATTGAGTTCCATGTTGTCCTCCTGGTATGTGC
>CAYVFH010000100.1:2375-3090 GCA_964450985.1 uncultured Oscillospiraceae bacterium
TACGTATGCTTTGTCGAGTTTGTAGCAATTGATTGAGTTCCATGTTGTCCTCCTAGTATGTGCATTCTTATTTTTCGGAATGGGTGCAAGTTGCATCAGTTTCCAACAAGGATTCGATGGTGATTCCAATTTTGGTTTCGATATCCTGTATCAAATCCTTGGTGAGGGCTTTTTTTGCCAGAATAATCAATAGGGTAGTGGGATTGCTTTGTGCCTTTTGAATCACATAATCCATTCGACGCTCTAAGCCCACAAATTGGTCTTCCATAATCATTCGGTCTGCCAAACAAACCATATCCAACTCAGTTAGTTGATCCATTTTCATATTGGGAGTATGTGTCATATGGTGGCGAACGATGTGAGCCTCTTCGGGATATCCCATCTCTTCCAAAAAATCGGCACCTTTGTTCCAGTGTTCCGGTTGGACTCGACACATATCATGAAGAAGCCCCGCTCTGCCAACCAAGTCCACATCTAAATGAAGACCATGGTCATTTAAGGCCTGGGTTAAGATTACCGCTACTTTTTCTACACAAAGGCAGTGGCGTATTACATGGTCAGGAGTTTCCTGCTGTGCCAGAATGTGAAGACATTCTTCCCGGCTCAATCGTCTGTTATTCATACCTTCATTATACATGAAATAGGGAAAAGAGAAAGTTCCTCTTTCCCGATAAGGAAAGAATCGTGAGAAGACGTCGGTTTCGGTGTATAATAA
>CAYVFH010000101.1:0-3073 GCA_964450985.1 uncultured Oscillospiraceae bacterium
GCGCTACCAGTCGCAATCCGGCCACAATCACTACCTATACCGCCGATGCAACAGGAACCGGCAAAGTTCCCGTTACCATAGACGAAAATACCGGTGTGGCATCTGTGAATCTGAGTCGATTAGCGACAGACCTAAAGGGGGGACAGAATATTATCGTGAATGTACCATCTCTTTCAGAAGCACGCGGCTATACAGCTACCATCCCCTCCTCTTCCTTAAGCGATGCTTTGGGTGGATCTATTACCATGAATACCCAACTGGGAAGCCTCACTCTTCCCGGTAACATGCTTTCGGATGAGGTTCCCGCAGGTACCGTCGGTGTTTCAGTCCAGGGAGGGAATAAAGAGAGTTTACCCGCTGCCATTCGAACGTCCATCGGAGACCGACCTCTGATTCAGCTAACCTTGTCTGTCGATGGAAACCCTGTTTCATGGGACAATCCGGAAGCTCCAGTAACCGTGGGCATCCCCTATACTCCTACGGAAGAGGAACAGAACAATCCAGAGGGTATCGTCATATGGTACATAGACGGAAAAGGTAATCCCGTCTGTATCCCCAACGGCCGATACAACAGTGACACAGGAATGGTTACCTTTGATACAACACACTTTAGCCATTACGGGGTACTATATCATTCACTCTCCTTTATGGATGTGCCGGAAACCGCATGGTATGCCCCCTCTGTATCCTTCCTGTCCGCCCGGGAGATTACCACAGGAACCAGTGAAACCCTTTTCAGTCCTATGATGAAATTAACAAGAGGGCAATTCTTGGTTTTATTGATGAGGGCCTATGAAATTTCTCCCCATGATAATTCGGCTATCAATTTTACGGATGCCGGCAATACCTACTATACCGGCTATCTCGCCGCTGCCAAGGAGATAGGAATCACTCAGGGAGTAGGCAACAATCAATTTGCACCCACACGAGAAATCAGCCGCCAAGAAATGTTCACACTGCTATTCAACACCCTGGAGTTGTTGGATAAAATGCCGGATACCACCTCCCCCAAGAGACTGGAAAATTATATGGACCAGGAAGACATTTCCCCCTGGGCCAGAGAACCCATGAGCCAGTTGGTAATAGCGGGAATTGTAAAAGGCAACAACAGCACTTTAACCCCCATGCATTCCACCACCCGGGCTGAAATGGCCCAGGTACTCAAGAATTTGATGTGGGAATAATTTGCTTACCTTATGCTACCCCTTAACACAATATATGACATACAAAAAGCAATGAAAGATATATCTTCATTGCTTTTTTTCGTGTTCTACGATAGTACCCCTGTTTCCTTCGCTACCTTTTCCTACACTCTCATTAAACTCTTTGTGAATCAGAATCTCCCCATTTAGTTCCTAGTATTGTAGTACTCTTGGTAATGCAGCGGCTTGCTGAATCCAGTCTGCCACTTGTCCTTCCGTCGGCAATTTTCTTACCAAGGCTTTGGCTTCATTGACCTCTACCATGGTTTGAAAAAGATTGGCTCCATTTCTTTTTGCCAGCTCCGGCACCGTGTCTACTCCAGCTGCTTCCAATAATTCGGCATATTCTCCACCGACTCCTTTGATTCGGAATAGATCCGCATGGTTCGCCCATTTCAAAATCAACTTCTCAGATAGACCGGACTTTTCCGCCAAATCTGTTCTGGCTTTTTTTGTGGCGCAGGCTTTCAACAGCCCTTCCACAGAATTTACGCCCACTGCTTTCAACTTTACTTCATAAGCTTCCCCAATTCCTTCGATGGTACTTAACTTTGACATTGTTAATCTCCCCTTTCCAGATAAACCCGGTTGCTATGAAATGATGTAGGGAAATGTAGCTTACTGTAACTATACCACGAAGTCCTTCTTTAACACAATACTGTAATAAAACCCTCTTCTTTACGAATCAAGCCAACGAACCTCTCTATTTATTCATCTTCTTCCCTGGAAGCCAGAAGCTGTGCCCGTATCTGTTCCGCCTTTTTTTCTTGCAGATTAAAATGGCGGAAATCACTTTCTTCCGGAACTGGGAAATCCCCCTCAGACTCTTTGCGAATGGCTAGTTCCAACTGGTGTTTAAGTTTACCATCCGACGTGCTTTGATACAGGTCAAAGAGGTGGGGTGTAGCACCATCCGACAACTTCCCCAGAGATTCTACATCCAGGGAAGCCAGCCGGCCCTCCTGATACCACTCGATATTTTTCTTGGCAATGATGCCATCAATGTTGGCAAAGCATAAAACCAATATGCTCACCGCCAATGTAACCACCGCCCATTTCCAACCGTTGAATCGTCGCACTTGCCGAACACCAATCAAAACAAACAGCACGGCTAACATCACCATAAACCAGGTAGTATAGACCCGAAGCTGGGTAAGCCCATAGTACTGGATATATAGCATCATTTTACTGAGAGCCGTGGCAATCAACAACAGTGTAAAAACGCATAGCGAAAGAGTTTCCCCTGGCAATACCTTTCGGGTTTTGTCATCAGAGTTCTTCTTTTGAATCAAAATATGCGCCAATCCAATGATGGCTAAATTGAGTGCTGCCACAACGCAAAGCTCAAAAAACCCTCTCCTTGCATATTCCGAATAAGTCATGGTCTCCGGCAAAGTATTTCCAAAGGCGGAAAAGAAATAAGAAGTCTGAGACAGAAAATACACGAGATACAAACCATTCAGTATCGCCAATCCGGAGTAGATTGCTGTATTGGGGGCAAATCCTAATGTCGCCCCCCATTTATAATACGAATCCCTCGAGATGTGATCTGTATGCATGCCGTGCCGGTTTCCGTAAAAAAGGCCAAACAGATACAGTGCTACCGGGATGCCCAAAAGAACCTGCAGGATGGTTTCCATTACGTCTTCTGATAGAGACCATTGGAACCGCTGCAACAGTTGTTCAAATGCCGCATCCGCCTGAGCCAAAAGACTGGCTATGAGTATCAATAGTGGCAAGGTTACCAGAATGCCCGCCAACCCATGCAGTAATCGATTTCCCTTTTCCCCACTTTTGAATCGACTGCGGATTTCAACGAATCCTTTTCCAAAGTTATGAAATGGTATGACTAACAACTGGTTGAGTCCGTC
>CAYVFH010000102.1:0-3072 GCA_964450985.1 uncultured Oscillospiraceae bacterium
TGGTATTCGTACCCCAATCGCAACGCCATATGGAGAGAAGCTTCATTGGCTGCATCCCAGCAAGGTCGAATCCCCCGCTTCGCGCATTCCAGAATCAGTGCAGCAGCACAAGCCATGGCATAACCCCGGCCTTGATAATGTTCATCCGTGGCCACTTGCACCTCTATGCCGCCATCGTAGGCTGTCATGGTGGATGCTCCCGACACCAGCTTACCATCCTTCACTACACCAAATCCAAATCCTCTTTCCAAATACTCCTCTTCCGAAGCAAAAATCTCGCAAAACTCTTTGGACCACTCTTCCCCCATAGCTTGCCGATACAGATTGCCATCGAAAGAGATCAACTCTACATCCTCCGGCAATCTCTTTATGTACTTTGTGAGAAGAGTTTGGTCAAAGTGGTAATCCTTTTGCACAATGCCATGGCGAGGCACAATAACCGGATGATTCTCCGAGACCGACATCAATCTCTTTTCCCACCGTGAATCTTCATCATTAAAAATGGCCACAGTGTAAGAGGAGGGGTTCACAAGAAACAGATTTCTTATCAGGTGCCCCGCATCTTCCGACTCCGGGTCCCCCGCGAAAAAACTGTACTCGCCGCTGACGATAAGAGCCGCTTCCATGGAATCGGAGGATTTGGTGTAGGCTTTGCCCATATAGCCCTGCAAGCAAGCGATGACCATGGAGTCTGGAATCCCCTCAAACAAGGGCGCTATTTTCTTCATTTCGGTTTTGTCCACTTCGTACATTGCTTTCCCCTCTCTTTGCCACACTGCTTCATGCCTATTGGTATATTATACTACTTTTCCCGCTTCTTGATGGGTTGGCTCCAGTTCTCCGACACGGTGGATTCTTGGCGATACCGGGTCACCACATCACTCATGACCTGAAAATTCAGACCCACGCCCTCTCCGTCATTCTGATAGGTTTGGGTTCGGTTGGCGCCAATGCCATATTGCGCCGCCGTTTCTACCGCATCCATGTTGGCTCCCAAAAAGATGAACTCCCATCCGGAGTTTTCTTTTTTGTCTTCAATCATGGCTCGAATCTTCTCTCCGGAATACTCTCTGCTGGAGTTTTCCATTCCATCGGTAATGATTGCCACCATCACTTGTTCTGCCCGGTATGTTGGTTCCGTGTTTTCCTGAGCATTGTGGATCTTTTGGATGGTACCGCCTACCGCATCCAGTAACGCCGTGCTGCCTCGTACATAATACTCTTTTCCCGTCAGTGGTTTTACTCCTTTTACGTCAATTCGGTCATGGAGCAATTCATACTGGTTGTCAAACAAAACCGTGGTGATGGTGCACTCCCCGGCCTCCTTCTTTTGTTTTTCCAATAGGCTGTTAAACCCTCCAATGGTGTCTTCCTCCAAACCGGCCATGGAACCGCTTCGGTCCAAAATGAATACCAATTCTGTTCTTTTCTTTTTCATGGTTCTACCCTCCTGTTCCTTTTTCCATCTTGCCTTCATGAGATGGATTATGGTTCAAGGATACCAAATCAAAAAAAGAAAAGGTCGCTTCAAAAGCGACAAATGACACGTAAAATAACTTATCCCCCAAGGGTCAACTGATCGTATTGAAACAATACCTCGTTGATTTCAAAGATATCATACTTTTTGTTCACAATAAAAAACTCAATGATTACATCAAACATATTACTATGAGAAAGGGCGTACCCGGCACGACGAAGCAAATCTTCCGTCTCTATCAGATTCAACTCCAATGCGATAGCCAAAGCAATAGCCGTTCGTTTGCTGGGATGGTATCCCTCTTCGGACCGTATTTTAGAAAACAGTTTACGATCGATGTTGGCCTTTCGATATATCTCCGCGTCCTTTTTTCCTTTCTTATCCACCAGACGAAGAAGTGTGCTGGAAAAAGGTTCGTCCAAATCCTCCAAAAGGTCTTCCAACTTATAAGAAGGTGCTCCCGAACCCACCGAGTCAGAACGAACCACCAGAGCCTCTTCCTCCACCCTTAATATTCGGCGTTGCC
Source organism: uncultured Oscillospiraceae bacterium (assembly GCA_964450985.1). Classification (GTDB taxonomy): domain Bacteria; phylum Bacillota; class Clostridia; order Peptostreptococcales; family Anaerovoracaceae; genus JAAZGD01. The sequence goes on from CAYVFH010000102.1 coordinate 2,004, forward strand.
CATATAGTATCTCATGCTCATCCACATAATTCTGCTGAATGTATTCCTGGACTTCCCCCACCAGTTGCTGGCTCACAACCACTGCTTCTTTATCGAAAACCACCAGAAAGACATCCATGTCCTGATCCTGCAGAAATTCCCCAACAACCGTCTTCGCTATTTTTAAGGCTTCTTCCTTGGGATATCCGTAAATCCCGCTGGAAATAAGGGGAAACGCCATACTTTGGCAGCCTTTCTCATAGGCGAGATGTAAACTGTTTTCATAACAAGCGGCCAGTTGCTCCGGCTCTCCCCTTTTTCCATCCTGATATACCGGACCCGCCGTATGGATAATCCATTTGGCAGGAAGTTGAAATCCCGGTGTGATGACCGCTTCCCCCGTTTTTATGGGAGCCAGGGTCTTGCAAGCCTCCTGCAACTCTTTCTCGCCGGCAGCTTTAAAAATGGCACCGCAAACACCGCCACCCATCAATAACTCCGTATTGGCCGCATTGACTATGGCATCCACTTTCATCTTCGTAATATCATTTCGTACAATGGTAAACGGCATATCATCCTCCCTTTGAATGATGTACCCAGTGAATCTTTTCTATTGTTTATTATACATCACATGTGCGAGTCAATCCATGCTTTGAACCCACTCCAACACTTCTGCCGCATGTCCCGGAACCTTTACATTTCGATATTCCTTGGCTAAAATTCCCTCTCGGTCAAAAACAAATGTAGAACGTTCCACTCCCAGGAACTCTTTCCCATACTGTTTTTTCATTTTCATCACTTGAAAGAGATTATGCACTTCTTTCGATTCATCGCTCAGAAGTAAGAAGGGGATATCGTACTTATCGCGAAAGTTTGCATGGGACTTTAAACTGTCTCTACTGATGCCTAGAATTACCGTGTCCGCTTTTATAAATTCTTGATGAAGTTCACCGAACTCCAATGCTTCCTGCGTTCAGGCTCCGGTATTGTCTTTGGGATAAAAGTATAACACCACTTTTTTCCCTCGAAAATCTTTCAGAGATACGTCTTTGCCGTCCGTTTCCTTCACCGTAAAATCATAATTCATATT
>CAYVFH010000103.1:0-3072 GCA_964450985.1 uncultured Oscillospiraceae bacterium
GTGTTGGCCTATTTATCCAGCCAAGCCCAGGCCATGGAAGGGGATTCCTTTTATATTCCCTTTGACCGTCAGGAGCTGGCGGATTTTTTGGCGGTGGACCGAAGTGCCTTGTCCAAGGAGTTGAGCCGAACGGCCCGGGAAGGAGTGTTGGAATATCGGAAAAACTGGTTTCACATCAAAGCTCGACCGAGTGGTCTGGAGTAGATTATTCGGAGCCAATCCACAAATCAATGAAGAAAAATGGGGGAAATATTTTTCTTTCTTTCCCTTGACAAGGGAAAAGACTGGTAATATGATAGTGATATCAAAATAATATCATGTGCGGGAATAATCCCGTTGGTTTGGTTCCAGGAGGAAAGAGAAAAATGAAAAATAGTAAGGAAAGGCCGGAGTTGAATCCCGGCCCACAAAATGTGGAGATCAAAGCTCCTCATATGAATGGTATGGCTGTGCTGGTAGGAAACACGCTGTTGATTGTTGCGGCAGTGGTATTCTTTTTCTACGGGCTGGTGAGTGGTGTGGTTTGGCTTCTATTCGCATGCGGCTTTTATGCCTTCTTGCTGGGACCATTTTTATACAATGGTTTAAAAATATTAAAACCCAACGAAGCCTATGTGCTTACCCTATTTGGAAAATACTATGGGAGCCTAAAAGGTGCCGGTTTCTATTTTGTGAATCCCTTCTGCGGCGCCACCAATCCGGTAGCAGAGGCGGAAAGAGGTTCTTGGATGCAAGCGTTGGCCGCCAGCTCAAAGGGAACATCTGCCAAAACTTCCAGTCAACAGCCGGCACGCAAAAAGGTTTCTTTGAAGACCATGACCCTATCCAACGAGAGGCAAAAGATTAATGATGAAGAAGGAAATCCTATTGAGATTGGCATTGTGGTTATTTGGCGAGTGGTGAATACTGCCAAGGCGGTATTTAATGTGGACAACTATCAAGAGTTTTTATCCATACAGTGCGATTCCGCCCTTCGAAACATTGTACGAACATACCCCTACGATACGCCTCCGGGACGAGATGAGGAATCCTTGCGAGGAAGCAGCCAGGAGGTGGCGGAAAAACTGCAAGGGGCCATTCAGGAAAAGGTGGAAGATGCAGGATTGGAAATTGTGGAAGCTCGAATTACCCATTTGGCCTATGCCCAGGAGATTGCGGCAGCCATGCTGCAGAGACAACAAGCCCGTGCTATCATCGATGCTCGAACCATGATTGTGGAAGGAGCCGTTGGCATGGTGGAAATGGCCATTGAAAAATTAAGCGAGAAGAAGGTGGTGGATCTGGACGAAGAGAGAAAAGCTGCCATGGTGAGCAATTTGATGGTGGTACTTTGTGGAAACAAGGATGCCCAGCCCATTGTGAATAGCGGAACCCTATACTAATTTTCCGGGATGACTAATTCACACCGTAAGACCGCTATTCGGAGATTTTTCGGGGGAGATGAAGGGAAGAAAGGAGGCGGAGATGGAAGATAAGGAAAAATCAGGAAAAGACCGGGACAAGAAACAAGTGCCTCTTCGCCTTTCTGCAGCGCTTTATCGAGAAATTGCCGCTTGGGCAGAAGACGACTTCCGCTCGGTGAATGGGCAAATCGAATATCTTCTTCATCAGTGTGTGAGAAAGCGCAAGGGCGAAAAAGAGCCGAAGTAGGGAAAGAAATCCTTGCATTCCAGAAAAAGTGTTATATAATAATAGGGCGTGTATTCGCCCGCGAGGAAGAAATACACCAATCTCTGCGACGGGAGGGCCGTCGCCATTTAGTCCATAGGGAGGTGAAAGGAATGACCAATTACGAGGGTTTGTTCATTTTGGACTCCACGCTTGAAGACGACAAGAAGGATGCCGCTGTGGCCATGGTTCAAGAAATCATTGCAGCAGACGGTGAAGTCGGCAAGGTGGATGTGTGGGGCATGCGTAAGCTAGCGTATCCCATCCAAAAGAAGAACGAAGGATTCTATGTGGTAGTGGAGTTTACTGGCAGTGCCCAGTTGCCCAAAGAGCTGGATAGAAGACTGAAAATCTCAGATGCCGTTATAAGACATCTGATCATTAACAAAGACGAACGGTAAATGTTACGGAGGGTGTTATGAATAGTGTCGTATTAATCGGAAGATTGACCAGAGACCCGGAATTAAGATACGTACCGGACAGCCAGCTGGCGGTGGCCACTTTTAACTTGGCCATAGACCGACCCGTACGGGAAGGAAAAGAAAAACAAACCGATTTTCCTCGAGTCACGGTGTTTGGCCGACAGGCGGAAAACTGTGGGAAGTATTTGGAAAAAGGTCGTTTGGTTGGAGTCCAAGGGAGAATTCAAACGGGAAGCTACAAAAACAAAGACGGACAAACGGTATATACTACGGATGTGGTGGCGGATCGGGTAGAGTTCCTCGAGTGGGGAGATAAGAAAGAATCCGAAGGCCCCAGAGAATCTACCGGTATCCCGGAAGGTTTCCAGGCCCTGGATGATGACGACATTCCCTTCTAAAGGATGGAAGTATAGCGGAGGAAGAATGAAATGATAGAAAAAAGAAGAAACGCAGGTGGCATGAGAAGGAAAAAAATATGTCAGTTCTGCGCAGATAAAACCGAGTCCATTGACTACAAGGATGTAGAAAAGCTGAGAAAGTATATCACAGAGAGAGGCAAGATTCTTCCTAAGAGAATCACCGGCACCTGTGCTATGCATCAGAGAGAAGTAACGACAGCCATCAAGAGAGCTCGAATCGTTGCGTTGCTACCCTATGTGTCGGACTAAAAAACCGGTGAAAACAGAATGGAAAGCGAGTCCCCAACGGGGCTCGTTTTTAGTTGAAATTTCAACGCTTCCAAAGGGAAATTGTGGAGGCAGAAGGGTCCAAACACTATATGTAGTACAAGACATAATTACCCACCTATGGTATAATACTATGATAATTCTCTAGGGGGTTTTGAATGGTTATTCTGGGCCTATTATTGGTCATCTTAGTACTACCGGCGATGGTTATTCCGAAGAACATGGCCCTCGGGGAGCGACCCTACAAAGTGGTGCTGGAAGCATTTCTGGCGGCTGCTTTGGGGATTTTATTTGTC
>CAYVFH010000104.1:0-3049 GCA_964450985.1 uncultured Oscillospiraceae bacterium
TTTTATCGATCCTGGTCACACTAAGATATAAACCTGAGGTATTCCATAACCTTATATGCCCATTTGGCGCTCTGCAAAGGGTCTTTGGCCGCTTTGCGAGACTTTCTGAAAAGGTTGATAAGGATGCCTGTATCGGCTGTAAGTTATGTGAAAAAGACTGCCCATCACATGCTATTGTTGTTTCTTCTGAGGATAAAAAAGCTGATATAAACACTGCATTGTGTCTTCAATGCACAAATTGTCGGCAGGTTTGCCCTAAAAGTGCCATTCACTACGGTAAGAACGTATGATACGCAATAGTCTGTTGCAATTACAACAGACCAGGGTAAATCGCTATGATATAATAGAGAGCACTGCACAGAATATAAAAATAGGAGGTATGCCGCAATGGTTGAACAGATATTTAAACTATCAAGGGACGATAAAAAGGCTGTAGAAAAAGTCATATTCGATGAAAACGTACACTATCTGCATATGGTATTTAACAAAAACGAAGGATTGCCCGAACATCTTTCTAATTCAAACGTATACATGACCGTAGTTCGCGGAATGCTCTCAATCGGCTTGAACGACCAGGATATACACGAATACGAAGCCGGTACGCTTCTAAAGATTCCATTCCAAACCAAAATGAATGTAAACAATTTGTACGATGAAACCTTGGAGTTAATTGTGGTGAAAGCTCCCGCCCCTAATAACTGAGAGTAAAGAATCGGAAGCACGAAAAATAGTATTGCAGAGTAGCTTGCTTTGTTTATGTATCAAGGGTGTGCACAAAGCAAACGGAACAAACGGGAACGAGGTTACCGTGTGCATTTTGTATCAAACTCGTGTCCTTCTCCAAAGCAACACCACCTAACGACAAGGTAGTCGGTAGGTGGTGTTGTGTTCTTAAACGAAAATGGCAGTTATTACTGGAATGAAAGTATAAAATAAACACCATGAGGAGCAAGCTACCATGAACAGTGAAGAGGGAATTCTCCAAATTCTAGAGAAGGAGTTGGTACCCGCGTTGGGTTGTACAGACCCTGCCGGGATTGCCTATGCAGCGGCTTATGCCAGAAAATACGGAAAGGGAGAGATTCAGTCTATTTCGCTGGAACTTTCGCCTAACATCATCAAAAATGCATCTGCAGTTTGTATTCCTAATACCAACGGGCGATGCGGCATTCCACTGGCGGCGGCACTGGGAGCTATCGGTGGCATCCAGGAGAATAAACTGGAGGTTTTCTCTGGCATAACGGAAGAACACCTGAAGCAGGCCTTCCATTTTTTGTCGGAGGGAGGCGTTCAAGTAAGAGTGGCGAAAGAAAAAGATAAGCTGTTTATTCGTCTGAACCTAAAAACCAGCCAGGATCAGGTAGAACTGGTGATTCGAGATAATTATACCAACGTGGTACAGCTATATGTAAACCAAGAAGTAGTGCAATCTTTTTCTGATATATATTTGGAGGGAGGGGAAAATGAAACCGGGCCGGGGCTATCACTAACTAACATTCTATCCTTTGCGGAAAATGTTCCATTAGAAAAACTGGGCGTGATATATCAAGCCATCGATTGGAATATGGCCATCGCCAAGGAAGGCCTTCGAAAGGAGTATGGAATTTCTGTGGGTAGAAATATTCAGGAATCGGTGGAGAGGGGTGTATTGGCGGAGGACATGGCCAGCGTTGCGATGATGTGGGTGGCCGCGGCGACGGATGCCAGAATGGCAGGATTGAACCTTCCGGTAATGAGCAATACGGGTAGTGGAAATCAAGGATTGGCATCTACAGTACCGGTCATCAGTGTGGCAGAAAGAGTGGGCGCTTCTGTGGAGCAAATGGTCCGTGGTGTTACCATAAGCAGTCTGGTAACTATCTACATTAAGAACAAACTGGGGGAGTTATCCGCTGTTTGCGGAGCCACCATCGCGGCGGTGGGTACGGCATGCGGCGTGGTATATCTATTGGGGGGAAGAGAAGCTTCCATGCTGCAGGCTTTGAAAAGTGTGTTGGGAAATGTAGCCGGTATGGTATGCGATGGTGCCAAGGCGGGTTGTTCTATGAAAGTGACTACTTGTACTCAGGCTGCTGTACTTTCCGCTATGATGGCCACGGCGGGGAAAGGCATTCAGGGCACCGATGGGATTGTGGATCATGAAGAAGAAAAAACCATCGATAATTTTATACGGATGGCTACGGAGGGAATGGGCAATATGGACCAGGTGCTTCTGGACATTATTTTGGATAAATAATGAGGCTTCGGTAGAATGAGAAACCCCCGGTATATGAAGCGAAACGAAGCGGAAAAAATAAGGTGATATAGAGAAGTTGAGGTCAAGGCATGAAAAATCATAAAAAGGCATTGAAGGCTGCATTTCCCCATACCATTCCGGTGATGGCCGGGTTTCTTTTTTTGGGGATGGCCTATGGGATATTAATGGGAACCAAGGGCTATGGGGTTGGTTGGGCTGTATTATTTAGCTTAGTGGCCTATGCCGGTTCTGCCCAATATGTGGCCATTACTTTTCTTACCACGGCTTTCAATCCTGTGTATGCGTTATTGATGTCTCTGATGGTGAATGCCCGACATCTTTTCTATGGAATTTCTATGTTCGAAAAGTATCGCGATATGGCGAAAATCAAACCTTATTTAATATTCGGGCTATGTGATGAAACCTTTTCGATTGTATGTGCTACCACACCACCCAAGGAAGTGGACTTCAAGTGGTTTGCATTCTTTGTGACCCTATTGCACCATGTCTACTGGGTGACGGGAACGGCTATGGGGGGCTTACTGGGAAGCATGATTACCTTTAATACAAAGGGTCTGGAATTTGTGCTGACGGCTTTATTTGTGACCATTTTCGTGGGACAATGGAAAAGCCAACGGGACCATCAGCCTGCCATCACCGGGCTTCTCTGCTCCTTACTTTGCTTGATATTGGTGGGCAAATCTGCTTTCATTATTCCTTCTATGGTAGCTATTTTACTAGTCCTGACGGGTCTCAGGAAGGGTTATGAAAAGAGAAATGAATCGGAAAAGGAGGGGATGATATGATTCTGGC
>CAYVFH010000105.1:0-3042 GCA_964450985.1 uncultured Oscillospiraceae bacterium
ATCTACCTCATAGATATTGAAGTTGATACAATGGCCAAAATGTTGGGTAACTTGGTCTCGTTCACTGGCAACTGCGATTTTCATTTGTTTTCCTCCTAAATTGTGATGTGGGAACCGGTGGACAGATAATGAATCTGCTCTCCTAATTGTTCCTTAAGTTGTTGATAGGCCGGTAAGCCGGTACAGTGACAAGTATAGTAAATGGTGGGTTTGTCTCTTAGGTACTCTCCCGGGGCTGTAACTCGTTCCGGCTCTTCGCTTACACCTTTGGACCGGCTATATAGGTGAAAGCCTCCGATGACATAGGTGGGGTAATGTCTCTTCAATCGATAAAATTGTTCCATAATGTTGGCGATACCTCGATGGGCACACCCGGCAAAAAGAAAGGTTTTTTTACCTTCTGACACAATGAGGTTTTGTTCGTGATCAAAGGTGTCTGGGGTTAAGGCTCCTTCTGTATCCATAAGAAGTTGGCGATTTCCGGATGGATTGAAATCCGAACCGCGCACACCTGAAAACAGTTCGATTCCAGGATGTATTTCCAATCGGCGGGGAGTCAATATCACCTGGGAAGATTCTAGCAAGGTTTTGTCCAATCCAATGTACTGCTCGTCTCCATCCGGACCGTTGGTATAATAATTGCCGAAAGCAGTTTCTCGAATATAGACGGGGGCTTGTGGGAGTTCCTGGAAGAGGGTTCTTAAGCCACCTCCGTGGTCGTAGTGTCCGTGGGATATGATGACAAAATCCACATCCTGAATCCCTACCTTCAGTTCCCTTGCGTTACGTAGAAAAAGGTCTCCCTGACCTACGTCGAAGAGAAACTTTTTTTCTACCGTTTCTACATGCAGTGAAAGACCGTGTTCTGAAGAAAGTTGGGGGAGGTGGCAAGTGTTTTCCACCAAGGTTGTAATAATCATAAGCCTTCCTTCCTTTGGGTTGTGTTAAAGATAGGACAGAATTTGCTGGTATATGGATTTCAAAGCTTCCCCGGAGGGACAGGGTTGATCTACGATGGTTTTGCCTTGATTTATGGCAGAAACAGCCATAGAATCATAGGGTATTTTCCCTATGAAAGGTATGCTATGCTCCTGACAATATGTTTCGATGCGATGGGTGTTTTCAAAATGGGTATCGTGTTTATTGACACAAACCAAAGCTTTCGTTTTAAATTTCTTGGCAGTCGCCAAAATCCGAATCATGTCACTTATGCCGGAAAGAGAAGGCTCTGCTACGACTAACACCAAATCAACACCGCTGATAGAGGCAATCACAGGACATCCAATCCCCGGAGAACCATCGATAATGACGAAGTCTTTGGCCAAGGGACTCTTTTGTAGTTGCTTTTTCACTTCCGTTACCAGCATTCCTGAAGTTCCATTGCCCATTTTCAGCTGCGCCGTTGAAAAAACATGGTCTTCTTGGTACAACATTAAATCGCCGGCTTTGGCAGGCTCCATTCTTATGGCAGCTTCCGGACAAACAAACTGACAGACTCCACATCCTTCACATTTATAATAATCTACTGTGTAGGTTTCTTCAACGTTTATGGCTCCAAATCTACAATGTTGACGACATAAATCACACCCCACACATTTATCCGGATTTATCATTGCTTTCGACAGCCCAAAATAGTCTCTGGTTTCCGGGGAAGTGTGGTGAGAAATTACCAGATGAAGATTGGGCGCATCCACATCGCAATCGGCAAAGGCTTGTGCCTGTGATAAACGGATAAGTCCTGCGGCTACCGTGGTTTTTCCGGTACCTCCCTTACCGCTTAGAATGAGCAATTGTTTCATGCTTTACCTCCCGATGAATGGTATCCAGGATATGAGAAAACATTTTTTCCCATTGGGGATCTTCGCGAACCAGTATTTTTCCTTGGGCATTTATTTCTCCCAACTTTTGATCGAAGGGGATCCGGGCAAGAATGGGAAATCCTTTTTCTTTGCAATAAGCTTCGGATGGGTTTTCTCCCGGGAGATCCTTATTGAGAATTACACCGAAAGGAATGGAAAAAAGGGAAACCAGGTCTGCCACCATGGCCAAGTTATGCGCTCCAAAAATAGTAGGCTCTGCCACCAAAAGGCAGTAATCTGCATCCTGAATGCTTTCCATTACAATGCAGGCGCTACCCGGGGGGCAGTCAATAAAGGTATAGTTTTTGTAGGTGGTGGCATTCTCAAGAAGCCTATGTATCAGAGGGATTCCAGAGGCCTCTCCGATGTTCATTTCTCCCGATAGTACGGTGACTTGCTGGGAAATACCCAACGTTACTTGTCCCACTTCTTTGTCTTTTTCCGTCAAGGCATTTTCGGGGCAAACCAAGAGGCAACCGCCACATGAGTGGCAGATGTCTTCAAAGACTATCAAACTTTTTCCGGTGTGCGCCAGGGCATGAAATTGGCAGAAGTCCACACATTTTCCACAACCGGTACATTCCCCGGGATCTACAACCGGAAGGGGAACATGGACTTTTTCCGCCACAATAATCAATGGTTTGAAATACAAATGACCATTGGGCTCTTCCACGTCACAATCCACATATACCGATTCTTTGGCCACAGCAGCTAAATTAACGGAGAGCAAGGTTTTCCCGGTACCGCCCTTCCCACTTAAAACGGCAATTCTCATGTTATTTCTCTCCGTGGTTATGAAATCCCGGGTGAATTTCATCCAGAGGGTTTAGCCGGTTTTCCTGGAAAGCCAGAATGGATTCTTGAATGGACTCAGAATGGGTCTGGTAAATAAGAAGAGCGGCTCCCTTGAGAACTTGAGCGGCATTTTCCCCCAGTCGGGGGGTCAGCACTACCGTAGCCTTTTGATTTACCAAGAATTGGGCAGCTTGAATTCCTGCACCTCCCGGGCTATTGGCTGCCGGGTTTTCCAAATAGTTTTCTTGCTTTAAATCCGTATCATAGAAAAGATAATAGGGTGCCCGGCCAAAGGAAGGACTTACATTTCCTCCGGAATGATTTTCAGTAACAGGTAATGCAATTTTCATAACAACCTCCTGATTTTAATGGCTGGATAGCAACAACT
>CAYVFH010000106.1:0-3039 GCA_964450985.1 uncultured Oscillospiraceae bacterium
TTCCGTCTTCAGGGTGAAATATATGCCGTTTTTGTTTTCCACATAGAATTTCTGATTGGTGTCACTTGTTCGAAGCTGGGCTCCGCCGTTTCCATCAATATACATATAGTTGTACATGCAACGCAGATGATACCAACCATCCGAAAGGGTTGCCGAGTTGCCGCCGGAAGAACCAATATCCGTCAAGGTATTAATAAGAGGTACCTTGGAGGGGAACCATCCCCGGAGGCCTCGAATATCATTATCATTGGGGTTGCTGTAATCTGCGCTGAACCGGATGTATCCGTTTGCCGCGGAATCGTTGTTTAAGAGAACATTTTGGGCAAAGGTATATTTGCTATTCAATACCATGAGGGTAGAAACATAAGCGGGTATGGTTCTATTGGGATCTTGTTTGGCATTGGGGAATTGGTAGCGCCCGGTGCCGTCTGTGTTAACCACACCCAACATGGTGTGATCGACGTTGTATACGATTTTATCCCCATAGATGGCATATTGCTCCATAGATTCCGGTAAAACGCACACGTCATCGCTACCGTCTATTTTCATGCGATGCAAGCCTTCCCATCTGGTCTCGTAATAGATGTATCCGTCATAGACACTGACAATGTTCCAGGGGGAATTATGAAGTGTGGTCACCAGTTTCTGGTCGCTTCCGTCCAATTTCATGGAGTATACACTCTTCTCCGTTGGATACCAAGTATCCTTGTCTTTGGTCATAAAGTAAATTCTGTCATCAAAAATATGGTATCCCCGGCTACCGTAACCCACAGGTACCGGCTCCACAGACAAGTCCCCTGTGTAAAGGACCTTCCTTCCGCTGCCATCCAGATTAAAGCTGACAATGCTTGCACCGGCTCCGTTTGCCGTGTGGGTGTTTGCGTAAATCTTCCCTTTATATACGGTGATTCTCTGTCCCGTGTCCAGCGCATTGTGGATGATTTTTTTCAAGCCGGTACCATCTAAATTCATGGAGAAGATGACTTGGGTGGTTACGCCACTGGAGAGGGCTCCTTCAAAATAGATTTTCCCGCCGTAAACCTGCCAGTTGTCCGCGATGTAATCCCCGTAGCTCGATTGATATCCAAGGGCCTGGCCACCTTCTTTGATTCGGAAGCCATAGTGGTAGTACCAACCGTCATGATAAACCACTTCTCCGTGATTATGGATAGAACCCGGTTGGGCTCCGTAGTATTTTCTGTATTTGTTGTCAATGGCTTCCCCGGATTTCAAGGGATTGCCGATATATTTAGGAAGCACATACTTTTGTCCGGTATTGATGGCAATGGATGCGGTTTTGCTGTCATATCCAACACCCACATCTACCCACTGCATCAAGTCCCGAAGCTTTACAAAATTGTTCCCATTGATTACATAGGTTCCCAGTGCGATATTGTACTCCCACTGCATCGTGTTTGCATTACTTGGCTCTTCTACCCAATGTATAGTGGCCTTGCCCGGAGTGGCTCTTTTCGCTAGGCCGTCCCCTAGTTCCAATTCCCCGCCCACGGGTACATAGGGCTGCCCTGCTTCGATTTCCACCGTGTTGGTTGACCCGTTATAGCCTATTCCAATCTTCTTATTGGTAGAGTTCAGGGCCATAGCCAGGTCTCGTAGCTTAAAATAGTTGCTACCGTTTATCGTGTAGGCTTCAAAGGATACTTTCGTTCCATTGATATATACCGTGGCATTGGAGGGAGTGGCATTTGCCGTTGCTCCCATGGCTTGTGCCGGCATAATCAAGGTAACCATGACACAAATAACCAGCAGTAAGCTCATCCATCGGCCCCTAAAGAAACTCCTCTTTTCGCCGGACGGTCTTTCCTGTTGTCTTTTCATTGACTCTTCCTCCTTGATTCAAAAAACTGAATGGTTCCCTTTTCCGCCTTGCGAAATCCCATGACAAAGGCTGGAGCTCGATAGATAGGTTTTCGTAGCGTTTCGTTATAACTTTTTTCAATTTGAGAATAAATCCGGGTGCTGGTATCCAGCATCTTTTTGGCCGAAGCTTCGTGAGGACCGTTCCTCATCTGATGGAAACTCTCCCGGAGGAGGCGGACCTGATCCGCGGCATGAATCAAATCCTGGGTTTTCCGGGAAATGACTTGATAGGTGGTGATAAACCACAAGGCCAATAGCGCACTGATGCCCACGGTTGCTAGAAGGTAAGATATTGTAGATGTCACAGGCCTTCTCCTTTCTGTCTTGGTGGTGCTCCAAAGCTAGTCTCCGTTACATTTTAGCAAGGCCTGTATTGGTAGAATAAAATATTCCCGAAATGTGGTTTTCAGGTCCTGAAATGCATCTTATTGCATAATCCAAGCCTAGGGATAGCCGTGCTATCCTCCCATATTGCTCTGTTGTGTTGATAACGGGTGGAATCCTATGGTAAAATACGACAGGATATATGCCCCGAGGAGGATACCCCATGCTGAGAATGGCCATTTGCGACGATGACCTAAAGGAGCTCTCCCGCATCTCCCGTTTACTGAACCAGTATCAGGCGGAAAAAGAGCCTGCTTTTCAATACGATTCTTTTTCTAATGCCATGGATCTTCTGGATGCCATGAGGCGAAATACCTACCATGTGCTGTTTCTGGATGTTCTCATGCCGGGGTTGGACGGCATGGAAGCCGCCCGTGAAATCCGACGGTTTGACGAAGAGACAAAGATTATTTTCCTGACATCTTCCAAAGAATTTGCGGTGGAGAGCTATGCCGTAGGGGCCCATTACTATATGCTGAAGCCGGCAACGGCTCAAAAACTTTTCCCTATTCTGGACAAGCTATTTCTGGAAACAAAACAGGGTGCTGAAACCCTTCTCATTAAGACGGCTTCCGTTTTTCACCAAATCCCCTACCGTAACATTGAGTTTTTGGAGGTTTTCAATAAAAAACTATCTTTCCACCTGGTGGATGATTCTGTAAAAGAAATCCACGGCTCCCTTTCCGATTATGAAGGCACCTTATTGTCGCGGCAGGAATTCTTCAAAGTTCATCGCTCCTATATCGTGAATATGAGCTATATCCTTTCTCTCAG
>CAYVFH010000107.1:0-3019 GCA_964450985.1 uncultured Oscillospiraceae bacterium
CAGGTTCATCCTCCGTTGTCTCCGATACATCCAAATCAACATCCATCTTGGTCTTTTCTACCACAGCCACTACCATGGTATCCTCAGGAACCAATACTTCCAACCCTTCTTTCTTTGGGATGTTCAACTGGGATACCAACACATGATCTCCCACTTCCATTCCTTCCATATCCACTTCCACGTGGGTGAATAAATCCTCTACTAACCCCTTATAAGGAATTTCAAATAAGGTTTGCTGAATGGTTTCGCTGATTTTTTCTTGATTTTTCAGGAATATTTGAGCCGTACTGTTGACTCTCTCCCCCTTGGTCAGCGCTTGAAAGCTGAGATGTTCAATTTTGTTAACGGCCGGTGTAAATGTTAATTCTTTTAAAAGCGCCAGGTGTTTTTTCCCATCCACTTCTACTTCCACTTTATATCCAATGGTGTTTCTCTTTAAGAAGTGCTCCACTTCTCTCAACGGAAATTGTAAGCTGATGGATTCATCCAAGCTTTTTCCATAAAGAACCCCGGGAATTACACCCTGTTTTCTCAGTTGTTTTGCCTTTGCATTCGGCTCTCTAATCGTTCCCACTAACTTATCCATATGTCCTCCTATTCGATGTAAGCCAATAAATTTCAAGAGTCTCTAAAAGCTTCATCTCGTTATTTTATAAGATTATAACAGAAAAGAGTCGTTTTCACAAGAACCAAGGGAAAGAGAAACCCCACCTTCATGAAAAAAGAGCCGGGGTGGTATCCGACTCTTTTTTCTTTGTGCATCCAAAGCAATCATTGTTTGTGTTCAATACTCATTTTCCAGTTGTTGGAACTCAAAAAATGCCGCATATCTGACAGGATATCCCAAATGCCGTTCCAAACTCCCAAGTAATTTTCATAATGGCCTTCCCGGTTGAGATAATATAGCCGATCCCGATTTTTTTCGACCCCATTCTCTGAACAGAACTTGAAAATTTGTGCAATCTCCACCTCTTGAGAATTCACTTTTACCTGCATTGCATTGTATCCCAAACCATCTTGGTTCTTGCAGCGTATCAGGATTTCTTCATTCTCGGGAAATACTTCTCCTTTCACCAACTTGTTCAGAATGTCGACAGCCTTATCAATTTCCGCCATATCCGTTTTTTCAATAAGGCTGGAGTTTGCCACCCACTCCTTTTCAATAAAGGAAATCAAACCCTTCAAATCCTCCAAGCGTGAAGGGGGCAAAGATCCATTCCATGACATCAGACTTCCACCCTGCATGATTCTTTCCTCCCTCAAGATTACAATTGAACCACTTTATCACAGAACATCTTATATTAAATTAGTTGATTTCAGGACAATTATAAAACATTGCGTAACATTTTGAAAGTTCGATTAATTGATTTTTTTTACATTTTTGTGTCGTATTATTACATGTCGCTATACATAACTGGGCGCTATCCCCATCTTCATACGAATATTCGTCCCAAGCCCTATTTCTGCATATCCTAAGGATATCCGTTGTGTATTCCTCTCATTTCTATTACAATGAATTTATCATAATTTGTTATACTAAAGGAGGCAATCAATGGATTCTCGAATCATTAAACTGGCACAGACTCTTGTTCAATACTCTTGCGATGTACAACCCGGAGAAAGGGTTCTTATCGATTATGAAGGAGATAGCACACGTTCCTTAGTCCGTCAACTGATTAAAGAAGTGTATGCCCGGAAAGGATTTCCTTATGTTACCACCAGAGACAGCTCCGTTCTGAGAGAAATCATGTTGGAAGCAACAGAATCTCAACTAGATTACTTGAGTCAATACAAGATGGAAGAAATGAAGGGAATGGATGCCTACATCGCCATTCGAGGCACTGAAAATGCGGCAGAATTGTCTGACGTACCCACTTCCCAAACAAACCTATATATGCGAAAAATGCGTCCGATCCTGGACTACCGGGTCAACCAAACCAAGTGGGTGGTACTGCGTTATCCCAACCCATCCATGGCTCAATTGGCCAACCAGAGTCAGGAAGCCTTTGAAGACTTCTACTTTCAAGTCTGCACCATGGATTACAAAAAAATGGACCAATCTATGGATGCTTTGGTAACCTGGATGAACAAAACAGACCAGGTTCAAATAAAAGGGCCAGGAACGGATTTAGTATTTTCCATAAAGGGAATCCCTGCTATTAAATGTAGCGGATTGCGAAACATTCCGGATGGGGAAGTGTACACAGCCCCTGTCAAGGATTCGGTTAACGGTAAAATTACATTTAACACCCCTTCGGAAGAACTGGGATTTACCTTTGAAAATGTTGAGTTTACCTTTGAAAATGGCAAAATCGTTCAAGCCAACTCCAATAATCCAGTAAAAATTAATGAACTATTGGACACCGATGAAGGCGCTCGGTATATCGGCGAATTTGCTATAGGCGTAAATCCCTATATTCTAGAACCCATGAAAGATACCCTGTTCGACGAAAAGATTGCAGGGTCTTTCCATTTCACCCCAGGCTCTTCCTATGAAGATGCTTTCAATGGAAATAAATCCGCCCTACACTGGGATCTGGTTTCCATCCAGAGACCGGAATACGGCGGCGGTGAAATTTGGTTTGATGGTGTGTTGATTCGAAAAGATGGATTATTTGTTCCAGAATCATTACAAGCATTAAATCCCGATCATCTTAAGTAATCCAATCTCTTGAAACAGTCAAAGACGAGTCAGATACTTATCAAGAAATGATTTCTTTTACAATCGATGTTTTTTCAGGGGCCTTTATTCCAATGGCAAATGCTTTTTCTGCCTCCAAGGCTCCCTGTTTTACTTTTTCCCAAGAATTTCCGGATACTTCGGCCAGGAGGTCTCCCGGCTGATAGGTATCCCCTGTTTTTTTAAACAGTCGAATTCCGGCCGACAAATCAATCTCGTCCTCTTTGGTACTCCTCCCGGCTCCCGCAGCCTGAGAAGCCATGCCTATCTGTCTGGCAGAAATATCAGTGACATATCCCGGTGTAGAAGGGCCCATTACTTTTTCTCTATACGCAGGTT
>CAYVFH010000108.1:0-2926 GCA_964450985.1 uncultured Oscillospiraceae bacterium
AATGGGGTCCGGAATGGTATCTGGAAGTATATGGCTCCGGATTCCTCTCTGACTTCTATGCCATGCTGAATGCCATTCTCATCACGGCAGTCGTCTTTGCAGTCATCGCCATTGTATTGTTCTTCGTCAGCAAGAAAGTAGAGCCGAAGAAAGTACGAGCATAA
The DNA here is from genome assembly GCA_964450985.1 of uncultured Oscillospiraceae bacterium. GTDB lineage: Bacteria > Bacillota > Clostridia > Peptostreptococcales > Anaerovoracaceae > JAAZGD01. Next base: position 165 of record CAYVFH010000108.1, read on the forward strand.
TGGAATCAAAGCCCAAGATAACATAAGTGTGTTTCGGGAGAAAGGGACCGGCCGGATAAGGCCGGTCCCTTTGAATTGTGTGGGGTTTTCCGTCAGAAAGTATACAATGCCTTATATTGACAGACCCCCCGATATGCATTAAAGTAGGGATATACCTTTGTCAGGAAAAATCAAAAGGAGGGTTCTAATGAGAAAAAAAGTGATGAAAACGATGGATGGCAATACGGCGGCGGCCCACGTGGCATATGCCTTTACCGATGTTGCGGCCATATATCCTATAACACCCTCGTCCAACATGTCGGAGCAAGTGGATGAGTGGGCGGCTTATGGAAGAAAGAACATCTTTGGACAAAAGGTTCGTGTGGCGGAAATGCAAAGCGAGGGTGGGGCTGCCGGTGCGGTCCACGGGTCTTTGGCGTCAGGGGCATTGACCACCACATTTACTTCTTCCCAGGGATTGTTGCTGATGATTCCCAATATGTATAAAATTTCGGGGGAACTCCTTCCGGGAGTGTTTCATGTAGCGGCGAGAGCCATTGCAGCCCAAGCCTTGTCTATTTTTGGAGACCATAGTGATGTGATGGCTGCCAGGCAAACAGGATTTGCCATTCTGGCATCCGCTTCGGTACAGGAAGTGATGGATTTAGGCTCGGTGGCCCATTTGAGTGCCATTCGAACCAGGGTTCCTTTTATGCATTTCTTTGACGGGTTCCGGACCTCTCATGAAATTCAAAAAATTGAAGTGTTGGATTATAATGATTTGTCCAAGCTGTTGGACTGGAAAGCCGTATCGGAATTTCGAGGAAGAGCTTTAAATCCCGAACATCCAGTGGTACGGGGAACGGCTCAGAATCCGGACATTTTCTTCCAGGCCAGAGAAGCGGCGGGACGGTTTTACGATGAAGTGCCGGCAGAGGTCCAGCACTATATGGAGGAAATTGAGAAGCTGACAGGACGCAGTTACAAACCCTTTGATTATGTAGGGCATCCTAAGGCAGAACATGTGGTCATTGCCATGGGTTCCGCTTGCGAAGCCATTGAGGAAACGGTAAAAATATTGGTGGCAGAAGGCCAAAAGGTGGGTTTGCTGAAGGTTCGTCTATATCGGCCTTTTGTGAAAGAGTTGTTCTTAAAAGCCTTGCCCAAGACGGCTACCAGACTGGCAGTATTGGATCGTGTCAAGGATCCCGGTTCCATCGGGGAGCCTCTATATCAAGATGTTAGAACGGCTTTGTACGGTGGTAAATTCCAGCCGGAGGTCTATGGAGGCCGATACGGTTTAGGCTCCAAGGACTTCGCCCCCGGCATGGTTCAGGCGGTCTATGATAATTTGGCGAAAAAGACTCCCAAGGACCGATTCACAGTGGGTATCGAAGACGATATGTATAAGACCTCCCTTCCCTATAAGCAGGGGCTTTCCCGGGAGCCGGAAGGCACCATTCGATGCAAGTTCTGGGGACTGGGCTCTGACGGTACGGTGGGGGCTAACAAAACAGCCATTAAAATCATCGGCGATGAAACACTTCTTTATGCCCAAGGGTATTTTGCCTATGACTCGAAAAAGTCTGGTGGGGTTACCATTTCCCATTTAAGATTTGGAAAGTCTCCCATTCAATCCACCTACTTAATCAGCGAGGCGGATTTTGTAGCCTGTCATAATCAGGCTTACCTGAATCAATATGATATGCTGAAGGACCTGAAAGAAGGTGGGACATTCCTGTTGAACTGTACTTGGTCGAAGGAAGAGCTGGAAGAGCATCTACCCACCGAGGTGAAAGTGGCTTTGGCCAGCAAGAAAATCAAATTTTATACCATTGATGCTTACCGATATGCGGAAGAAATCGGCCTGGGAAATCGAATCAATATGATTATGCAAGCCGGATTTTTCCAATTGACTCAGGTCATTCCGTTGAAAGAAGCGGTAAAACATTTGAAGAAGGGCATTGATGATGCCTACGGTAAAAAAGGCCAGAAGATACTGGACATGAACTACAAAGCAGTAGACATAGGCATCAAGGAGTTAACGGCAGTTGAAGTGCCGGCTTCCTGGAAGAAGTTGACTCCGGATAAGAGTAAGAAAACAGACTATCCGGAATTTATCGAAGAAGTTTTAATTCCCATGAATCGTCAAGAGGGAGACCAGCTGCCGGTCAGCGCATTTGAAGGCCGGGAAGACGGAACCTTCCCCATGGGCACCAGCCGTTATGAGAAGCGGGGTGTGGCCATGCATGTGCCCCAGTGGATTCCGGAAAACTGTATTCAATGTAATCAATGTTCCTTTGTATGCCCCCATGCCTCCATACGACCTTATGTTCTGGACGAGAAAGAGGCGAAAAAGGCACCCAAGGATTTTATAACCATACCCAGTAATGACAAAGCATTTGTCGGACATCAATATCGCATTCAGGTATCCCCCATGGATTGCATGGGCTGTGGCAACTGTGCGGATATATGTTTGGCCAAGGAAAAAGCACTGGTGATGAAACCCTTTGAGGAAATGGAAAAAGAGGCGTCCAATTGGCTCTTCGCAGAAACCATTCCATACAAAGGCGGTGTGGCTAACAAATATAATGTAAAGGGAAGTCAGTATTGCCAACCTTATATGGAATTTTCCGGAGCTTGTGCGGGCTGTGGCGAAACACCATATATCAAACTAATTACCCAGTTGTTTGGGGATCGAATGATTATCGCCAATGCCACCGGATGTTCTTCCATTTGGGGTGCTTCTGCTCCTTCCATGCCCTATTGTCAAGATGCCAACG
>CAYVFH010000109.1:0-2920 GCA_964450985.1 uncultured Oscillospiraceae bacterium
AAGGCCTGGGAAATCGCCTCTACCGGATAGGTTTCCGGCGAAGGAAAACCGCCGGAAAAAGATATATAGTGATCCTCCACAGGAAGCTCAAAGGCCTCCAGTAAAGAACGATCCTCCAAACGAAGAATACGATCTGCGTATTTCAATTCCTATACCTCCCAGCTATTTAAATACTTCTCTTGATCGGGAGTCAAGGTATCAATGGACACTCCCCATGCTTGCAGAATTCGCTTCGATACCAATTGATCGATGTCCTGGGATACATCCACCACGTGGGGGCCGATTTCCTGGTAGTGATTCTTGATATATAATGCGGACAAAATTTGAACCGCAAAGCTGAGGTCCATAATTTCTGCCGGATGCCCGTCTCCGGCGGCAATATTCACCAGCCGACCATCCCCAATCACGTAGACCCATTTATCATTGGTTAATTGATACCCTACAATATTATTTCTGGCCTCCCGTTTATCCAAGGCTTCCTGTTCCAAAGCCGCCATGGCAATCTCCACATTAAAGTGTCCCGCATTGGAAAGAATGGCTCCATCCTTCATGGTCAACATGTGTTCCATGGTAATGGTATCCTTACACCCGGTGGCGGTAATAAATATATCCCCCAGAGGCGCGGCTTCTTCCATGGTCATTACTTGATGGCCATCCATACGCGCTTCCATGGCCTTTACCGCGTCGATTTCCGTCACAATAATCTGGGCACCCAATGCCGCTCCTCGCATGGCTATTCCCTTGGAACACCATCCATACCCGGCCACCACCACTGTTTTTCCGGCAATAATCAAATTGGTATTATTCATAATACTGGTCCAAACCGACTGTCCCGTGCCATACCGGTTGTCAAAAAGATGCTTGCACTTGGCATCGTTTACGGCCACCATAGGGAACTTGAGAATCCCTTCCCGCTCCATAGCTTTCAGTCGAATGACCCCTGTAGTGGTTTCTTCACAACCACCCCAAACCTCTTCTCCCAGATCCGGTCGGCTGCCATGAATCATCCCCACTAAATCGCCCCCATCATCGATGATGATATGGGGTTTATGCTCCAAGGTCATTTCGATATGTCGATCATATTCGTCCGGTCGGGCTCCGTGGTACGCATAGACTCGCATCCCTTCCTCGGCCAAAGCAGCGGCAATATCGTCTTGTGTGGACAACACATTGCTGCCCGTTACCGCCATCTGGGCGCCCCCCTTTGCCAACACCTTGCACAAGTAGGCGGTTTTGGCCTCCAAATGAACGGACAAAGAAATGCGTACCCCTTCTAACGGTTTGGTTTGTTCAAACTCCTCCTCAAACCCGGACAACAAGGGCATGTGTTCCTTCACCCATTGGATTTTTTGATGTCCTTTGGCGGCGAGTCCAATATCTCTGATTTCATATGGCTTCATATTTTCGGATATTCCTTTCTCGGTTTCTTGCAGTATATTTTCTACTCTACCGTAACGCTCTTGGCCAAATTCTTGGGCTTGTCGATATCGCATCCCCGTTCTTTGGCAATATAGTAGGCCAACAGTTGTAAGGGAACCACCGATAACAAGGGGGTAATCTCATCCATGCAATCGGGTATCCACATCATCTGATCCGCTTGCTTTTCAATCCCGGAATTGTTTTCTTTGGCCAATCCCAGTACATATGCTCCCCTGGCCTTCACTTCTTGAATGTTGGAGAGCATTTTTTCATACAATCTCTCTTGTGTGGCCAGTGCAATGACCAGAGTACCCTGCTCGATTAAGGCGATGGTGCCATGCTTCAGCTCCCCCGCCGCAATGGCGAAGGAATTGATATAGGAGATTTCTTTTAACTTCAAGGAACCTTCATAGGATACCCCTACATCCGGACCTCTCCCGATAAAAAATACTTGCTCCTTACGATAGATACTTCGGGCAATTTCCTGAAAATCTTCTTCCCTTTTCAGAAGCTCTGTCAGCTTCCCGGGGATTTCTTTCAACTCCTGTATAAAATGATGGTAATATGCATCATCAATGGTGCCCTTGGTACGTCCCATATAGAGGGCAATCAGATACATGCACATCAACTGGGTGGTATAGGCCTTGGTGGATGCCACCGCAATCTCCGGTCCGGCCCAAGTGTAGAACACATCATCCGACTCTCGCGCCACGGAACTGCCCACCACATTGACTACCGATAGCACCCGGGCACCTTTGTTTTTGGCTTCCCGCAAGGCCGCCAGGGTATCCAGTGTCTCTCCAGACTGGCTGATTCCGATGAATAGTGTATTTTCATCCACAAAGGGGTCCCGATAACGAAACTCGCTGGCCACCTCCACCTCTACGGGGATTTTGGCCATTTGCTCAATGGCGGACTTTCCCACCAACCCCGCATGGTAAGCCGTTCCACATGCCACGATGTATACCTTGTTGAATTTTTGAATGTCCTCTTTGGTCATTTGGATGCCATCCAAATTGATTTCATCCTTTTCATTCAAACGGCGGTGCAAGGTTTCATGTAGCCCCTTGGGCTGTTCATGGATTTCCTTCCGCATGAAATGATCATAGCCTTCCTTCTCGGCGGCATCTGCATCCCAAGTCACATGAAATACATCCCGTTGGATTTCTTCTCGGTCTTGATTATATATCTTCACTTGGTCCTTGGTGAGAACCACCATCTCATTGTTCTCAATCAAGTATATTTCTCGAACATATTTTAGTAGTGCCGGAATATCCGATGCGATAAAATTAGCCGCTTTTCCCAGTCCTGCAATCAGGGGGGCATCTCTTCGAAATGCCACGATTTTATCCGGCTCTTGGGCACAAACCACCCCCACAGAAAATGCGCCTCTCATTTTTTCAATGGTTTTAAACACCGCATCTTCCAAGTCTCCATCATAGTATACGCTCACCAAATGGGCAATGACTTCGCTATCCGTATCGCTTTTGAAAACCACCCC
>CAYVFH010000110.1:0-2892 GCA_964450985.1 uncultured Oscillospiraceae bacterium
GCATAAATAGGTGGCGGCCACAATGTATGGCCCCAAAGGAGCGGTATCCTTCAGCTTCAAGGTCCCCTTCACCAAGCCCGCAGAAAAACCCACACCCGCCAACATGGCCGTAATCATGATCACCGAAGCCGTGTCCCGAAATCCCATGAGCAATCCCACCGCTATCAATAGCTTCACATCTCCCATACCTAAAGAAGGCTTTCCGGAAATCTTTTGAAAAAGAATGCTGATTAGGAAAAAGACCCCTCCACCCAACAGGGCACCATAAAGAGGATCCAGGAACGTTTCTTTATATGGGGCGAAGGCCATGGCCGTCAATGCCAGTAATATCACCAACTGGTCGGGAATGATACCATATTTGCCATCGGCTAATCCAATCAGAAGCAATAGCCAAAAGCAAATCATATATGCCATCAATAAAGCCACCATAGCCCAAGGAGATAGCCTGGATTGCCAAAGGGACTCGGCCATCCAAATACCACTGGCAATGAAGAACATGGAAAATACCAGCTTCCACGGGGTGCTTTCGATTCGTTGGCGCGTGGGATGAAGTATTTCTTCCAGGGGCTCTTTGCCGTAATCCGTCAACCATCTGCCCGGCAACTTATTGAACAAAAACACCGCTCCATTACCGCCCAACCAGCCCACTAGGATGGCCATAGCGAATAGTAAATACCGCACAATTTCTTCCCGAATAATTTCTTCCATCATATATTCCGCCTCAATAAGAAACGCCCTTGCCAAAAACAACAAGGGCGACTTCACCACTCTATTTCCAAGAGCTCTTTAGGCCTACAATAGAGTTGAATACCTTATCTTCTCCCTCTTCCGCCTTTCCATCATGGATATAATATCCATGTCGGAAAAACTGATACCGTTCCCCCGGTTTCGAAGAGGATATTCCAGGTTCCCCATACCCCTGAACCACCTTTAGGGAATTGGGGTTCAATGCCATTTCTCCCTGGTCATTCTCAGTCATCAAGTAATCATATTCCCGCAAAGTGACCGGCACCGCCGTGGTGGCCTCCACCCAATGGATGGTGCCCTTTACTTTTCGTCCCTCAAAACCACTTCCGCTCTTTGTTTCCGGATCATAGGTGCACCGCAACTCCTTCACCGAACCATCCTGGTTTTTCACTACCTCTTGTAAGGTGATGAAATAGGCTCCCTTAAAGCGAACTTCGTTTCCGGGGAAAAGGCGAAAATACTTCTTTTCCGGCACTTCCTGAAAATCCTCCCCGTCCACCCACAATTCTCGAGAAAAAGGAATCTTTCGAAATCCCATTTCCGGCACTTCCTTATTGTTTTCTACCTCAACTTCTTCGATAACACCCTCCGGATAATTGGTGATAACCACCTTGATGGGATGGAACACCACGTTGCGACTGGGCACCTCCGATTTCAGAGCCTCTCGCAGACAGTGCTCCAATAACCCTACATCCACGGTACTATTCGCCTTAGAAACGCCAATGCGATCGCAAAAGTCTCGTATGGACTCCGGCGTATATCCACGTCGCCGTAAGCCTGCAATGGTAGGCATTCTGGGGTCATCCCAGCCTTCCACATCCCCCTTATCCACCAATGCCTTCAAATACCGTTTGCTCATTACCGTGTTGGTAAGGTTCAAACGAGCAAATTCGATTTGCTGCGGAGGCGTTGGCCACCATCCAATTTCACGAAGCACCCAATCATACAATGGTCGGTGATCTTCAAACTCCAATGTACATATGGAGTGAGTGATTCCTTCCATGGCATCCTCAATGGGATGGGCATAATCGTACATGGGATAGATACACCATTGGTCTCCTGTGTTATGGTGGATGGCATGGGCAATTCGATAAATAATCGGGTCCCTCATATTAATGTTGGGAGAGGCCATGTCAATTTTCGCCCGAAGCACCAAGGCTCCATCCTCATATTTTCCTTCTCGCATTTCTTCAAAAAGGCGCAAATTTTCTTCCACGGACCGATTTCGATAGGGGCTCTCTTTTCCCGGCTCTTTCAAAGTGCCGCGATAGGCCCTCATTTCATCCGGTGTCAGCTGGCAAACATAGGCCTTCCCTTTCTTAATCAGTTCCACTGCCCCCTGGTACATGTTTTCAAAATAGTCGGAAGCCCACAATCGTTCATCCCATTGAAAACCCAGCCAACGAACATCCTCCTCGATGGCATTAATATATTCCACATCCTCCTTCACCGGGTTGGTATCATCATACCGCAAATTACATTTGCCGCCATATTTTATGGCCGTTCCAAAATTGAGACAAATGGACTTGGCATGCCCAATATGCAAATACCCGTTGGGCTCCGGCGGAAAGCGTGTGACCACTTTCCCTCCATACTTTCCTGTTTCATTATCTTTATCGATGATTCCATGAATAAAATTGTCTGCCATATCTTCCTCCAAAGGCGGATTTCTCCTAAATTCCTGTGTTGCAGGTCCTTTGTATTATAACATATTTCCAAGAGAAACCCATCCTCTTTTCCCTGGATTTTCCGGGAAAAAGAGAGACATTGCCCCATGGATTTGATGACTATTGCCGTTAAAGCCGGGAGGGTGTAAAATAATGTTAATTCATGATCTGTCTCGAATATATTAAGGAGGAACAAAAATGAAACAAAGGAAAGTTTTCGCCATTCTTCTCTCCTTCCTGATGGTACTGGCCTTTGCCGCTTGTACCCAAGCTCCCGCTGAGGAACCAGAAGGGGGAACCGAAGTCGCCGAAGCCACTCCCTTCGAGAAGCATACCATTGCCTATCCCGAGGATTTGGATATCTATGCTTCCGGCGCATCCAGCTATGATAGCTACGGGGACCATTTTGATTCCCCATATTTCAAGCCCCTGGATGTGTTCAACATGACTGCTACCGACACCCTTTCCGTCATTCCCA
>CAYVFH010000111.1:0-2867 GCA_964450985.1 uncultured Oscillospiraceae bacterium
ACCGACTTGGCAAAGATGGCCCCCATTGAAGGGTGCTTTATCGCCACCAAAGCCACTCAATTGGCCCAAGCAACCCAAGATATTCTTCCCTACCTTCATCCAGAAGGCTTCGTTTGCTCCCTTCAAAATGGCATCACAGACCCGTTACTGATTTCTCTGGTGGGCAAAGAAAAGGCAGTGGGCTCCGTCATCACTTGGGGGGCCACTCAAGAAAGCTTGGGTATTTATCATCTCACTGCAGATGGAGATTTGACCCTGGGTACTCACAGCACGATTTCCTCTCCCTTCTTGGAAGAGTCTGTTGAAATATTACATCAAGCTTTTCCTACAAAATTAACAGACCAAATTTTCCCATTAAAATATAGCAAGCTCCTTATCAATAGCTGTATGACTTCCGTAGGGGCTCTAAGCGGTCTTGATTTGGGTCCCACCCTGCGGCTTTCGGTGGCGAGAAAAATTTTCATTGAAATTGTAAGAGAGGGCATGGCCTTGGCGGATGCCATACACTTGGATGTGCCTCCCTTTGGTGGAAAACTGGACTACCGGGCTTTCCTGAAAGGGGACGGGCCCTTATCCGAGTGGAGACGCCATGCCATCATCCGAATGGTGGGATTCAAATACAGGAGGCTGACTTCTTCCAGCCTGCAATCCCTTCGAAAGGGACAACAAACAGAGGTGGATTATCTCAACGGCTATTTGGTAGAACAAGGAAAAGCCCATGGGCTTTCTTTCCCCGTTAATGAAAAAATCTGCACCATCATTCATTCCATCGAGGATGAGATGCTTCCCATTCAAAAAGATAATCTTTATCTCATCCCTTTGCCATAAACCGACGAATGTTTCATCTTCATCAAAATCCCATTCATATCAAGGAGTTTTTATGAGTAAGAATACGGCCATATCTACTTATCCGGATGTAGAAAGAATACTCAAGGATCTGGATCAATTGATTCGACAACCCATATACGGTATATCTCCAGCTGCCACCCGTGGTTACGTGGCGGATTATTTTGGGAAAAAGTGCCAAAAATCCCATCAACTTCACCAAGAGGCTTCTACCATCATCCCTTCCGGAGTACAACATAACTTGGCCTTTCACTTTCCTTTTCCCCTGGCCATAGAAAGAGCCAAAGGACCCTATTTATATGATGTGGATGGCAACGAATACTTGGATTTTCTGCAAGCCGGCGGCCCCATCCTTTTGGGAAATAATCCCCAGGAATTGGCCCAAAAAGTCCAGACCTTTTTATCGGACTGTGGCCCCGTTACCGGGCTTTTCCATGAATATGAATACTTGTTGGCCAAAAAGATACAGGAACTTATCCCATCGGTGGAAAAATTCCGTATGCTGGGTTCCGGAAATGAGGCCGCCATGGCCGCCATTCGTGTGGCCAGGTTGGCTACTGGACACAAACACATTATAAAGATGGGTGGGGCTTATCATGGGTGGAGCGACCAGCTAGCCTATAGTCTACGCATCCCCTACTCCAGGAATCTGCTGACACCGGGCATTCCCGGAAATGTTTTCCGCTACACCGAAGAATTCTTTCCCAACCGGTTGGAACAATTGGAGCGCCTCTTAAAAAGAAATCGCCTGTGGGGTGGCACCGCCGCCATTTTTATGGAACCTCTAGGGCCGGAAAGTGGTACCCGACCCCTTCTTCGAAACTTCAATAAAAATGTAGAATCCCTATCCAAAAAATATGGTGCCGCTTTGGTTTTTGACGAAGTGGTTACCGCTTTCCGCCTGGGAATGGGTGGAGCCCAGGAATATTTCCAAGTTCACCCAGACCTCACCCTGTTTGGCAAAATTATCGGGGGTGGATATCCCAGTGCCGGAGGGCTGGGTGGCAGCAACCATATGATGAAACACTTAGGTGCTGGCCTCACCGATATGGAGGTAAAATCCGCCTTGGTGGGAGGCACCATGGCCGCCAATCCCCTCACCAGTTATGCCGGCTATGAAGCATTATGCCAAATCGAAAAAACACGGGCCTGGGAGAAGGCCGGTGCTATGGCAGATTTACTCACCGCTGGACTGAAAGATCTTTCCCAAAAGTACCACCTTCCCTTTGTCATATATAATTTTGGTTCCATTGTGCATCTGCAGTCCTCGGCACCCATGCACTTCTTCATTGATTGGAAAAAGCCTTGGACCTTGCCAAATCTTCTCAAGGAAACCACCCAAAGAAAAGAAGCCTTGGAGCGCATGGGCGCGGCTCTTATGGCAGAAGGCTTAATTACACTGGCCGGAAGTCGAATCTATGTTAGTGCCGCCTATGACGAGGCTTTGATTCAAGAAGCATTATCCCGCTTTGAAAGAGTATTTCAAAAGGTGGAAAATTTGGAAAGGAACCCGGAATAATGGCCATGGATGTGTTGATTTTTGTTTTGATAGTAACCGTACCTCTCCTTACTCTTATGGGGGTAAAAAAGTCTTTGGTGCTAAGGGGGTTGGGTCCGGTTTTCTTATGTTATCTGTTGGGCTTTCTCCTTCAGTTTATTCTTCCGGTAAGTGGCGCTGCCATGAGTGTGGCTGAAATTCTGGTTCCCTTGGCGATTCCCCTGATTCTTTTCGGCGCTCAGTTTTCCCATTTGAAAACCGTAGCCAAGCCCATGATTCGTTCCTTGTTGCTTTCCATTTTTTCCATATCCGCCATTTCATTGGCGGGATATTCTCTCTTTCAAAACAAAGTGGAAAATGCATCTGATATATCCGGTATGTTGGTAGGACTGTATACCGGGGGCACTCCCAATCTCATGGCCATCGGCATGGCATTGGAGGTGCCGGAAACCACCATCATTCTCACCAATACGGCAGACCTGGTAGCTGGAGGTATTTACTTCCTATTACTATTATCCATCAT
>CAYVFH010000112.1:0-2848 GCA_964450985.1 uncultured Oscillospiraceae bacterium
CGAATCACAGCGGCTAAAGTATTAGGCATACCGGAGGATGAGATTACTCCGGAGCAAAGAGGCAGAGCGAAGGCGGTGAATTTTGGTGTGATTTATGGCATGAGTGGATTCGGGCTATCCGAAGAATTGGGCATATCCAGAGCGGAAGCAGAACGGTATATTCAACAGTATTTTCAGAAATACCATACGGTAAAGGATTTCCTGGACCGCCTGGTACGGGAAGGGAAAGAGCAGGGATATTCTACGACAATATTCAACCGAAAAAGACCATTGCCAGAGATCACGGCATCCAATTATATGGTGAGGCAAATGGGAGAAAGATTGGCGATGAACAGTCCGATTCAAGGTAGCGCCGCGGATATTATAAAGAAAGCTATGATCGATGTATATCAGCGACTAGGTCAAGAAGGATTGGCTTCCAGACTAATATTACAAGTACATGATGAGCTCATATTGCGAGTGGCTCAGGGTGAGGAAGAACGAGTAAAGGGATTGCTTTGTGAATGTATGGAGTCCGCGGTGGTATTAAAGGTTCCCTTGGCGGTAGATTTCCATCAGGGAGCTGATTGGTACGAATTGAAATAGGGAGTTTTTTATGCAGATTATTGGAATTACAGGTGGCATAGGAAGCGGAAAATCTACGGTTTCCCGATATTTATTATCCAAGGGGTACCGCGTGATTGATGCGGACCAAATTGCCCATGACATTATGAAGCCGGGTAGCAGGGTGCTTATGGAATTGGCAAACCGGTTTGGTAAGGATATCTTAAATCCGGATGGTGGGCTGAATCGCAGAATGCTAGGGAACCGAGCCTTTTCTAGTTTGGAGGGGAAAGAACAATTAGAAAGCATCACCCACGGGGAGATTCTTCGACAAATTGAGGAGGACATTCGTCGGGGCGAAGAAGAGGGGCTGGAAGTGATTTTCTTAGATGTGATTCTTTTGTTTCAAGTGGGTTTGGATAAATTATGCTCTCAAGTGTGGGTAGTGGATGCTCCTGAAGATATCCGATTGGCGAGGGTAATGGGAAGAGATGGATATGTTCCGGAAGAAATAAGAAAAAGAATGAGAAGCCAAATGAATCCGGCGGAAATGAAAAGTCGAGGAACTCATGTAATAGAGAATGATGGAACGATCCTACAACTCCAAGAAAGAGTGGATGCATTACTGGAAGGAATCACGTGATCTTTCTTGCATTGAAAATAGAAGTTTGTTATAATTACTTTCGTGCTAAGTCTGCGGCTGTGGCGGAACTGGCAGACGCGCACGGTTGAGGGCCGTGTGAGAGATCGTGGGGGTTCAAATCCCTTCAGCCGCACCAATTCCCCTTGGAATTTTATTCCAAGGGGCTTTTTATGGAATTCCAGCAAATGGATGTATTGTTTTATCATGGAAACACAGGTAATATATTAAGGCGCCTATAAATAGCGGAGAGGGAAGGAGTGTGGCACATTGCCCAAGTGGGTTTGCCCGGATTTTTACCAGCACACGCGGATTGATTCCAAGAGTTTTTATAAGAAACTTACGTCACTGGCTTTGCCAATTGCCATTCAAAGCTTTATTTCGTCTTCCCTGAATTTAGTAGATAGTTTAATGGTAGGAAGCTTGGGAGAGACGGAGTTGGCAGCAGTGGGGATTGGGCTGCAGCCTTTCTTTTTGTTTTGGATGGTACTATACGGGTTTAATGGTGGATGCAGTACATTTACCGCTCAGTTTTGGGGGGTGCGAAATCTAGAAAATATTCGCCGGGTTCTGGGATTCTCTATTACCATATGCGTTTCGGTAGGTACGGCGCTTTTTATTCTTTCCTGGGTATATACTAGGGAGTTTGTTCACCTTTTTACCGATGACCCGGCTGCACTGGAGTTGGCGGTAGATTATATTCGAATGGGTTCTCCGGTGTTTTTCATGATGGGGATTTCTTTGCCTTTACAGATATCATTGCGTGCCACACAGCAACCACGTATTCCATTGGCAATCAGCATGGTTGCTTTTAGCACCAACACATTCTTAAATTATGTATTCATTTTCGGAAACTTCGGTGCACCGGCTATGGGTGTGCAAGGAGCTGCCATGGCCACGGTAATAGCTAGGTTCATCGAATTATTACTAGTGCTATGGATGGTGTTTGGGAGAAAAAACATCATTTCGGGACCCATGAGACAATTTTTCCGCTGGAATAAGCTGTTGATGGGACGGTTATTTCGCAATAGCTTACCTACCACTGCCAATGAGGTGGCATGGGGACTTGGCATGACGGTTTGCAACATGGCCTATGCTCAGGCAGGTATTACAGAATATGCGGCAGTAAGAGCCTCTCTGACCATCTTTGACTTATTCATCCTGTTCGCATTTAGCTTGGGCGATGCAGCGCTTATCTTGCTGGGAGAACATTTAGGACGCCGGGAGCGAGATTTTGCTATTGGTGCTTCTAAAAAACTGGTAAAAATTGCGTTACTTATCGGTGTTGTTTCCGGTTTTTTGCTCATAATTGCAGCAAAACCATTGTTGGGTTTTTATGAGTTTTCGGATGAGGGATGGATTTTTGCCCATCGCATTATTATCGTATTTGCTCTAACTATGTGGGTTGATCTATATTCCGGAATACATATTGTGGGTATTCTAAGGGGTGGTGGTGATACTCGTTTTGCCATGCTTACAGAGGTGGGGACCATCTGGCTATTGGCGGTACCCTTGGCGTTTCTAGGCACAGTGGTATGGAATTTGCCAATATATCTGGTCATTCTGCTGGTGAGAATGGAAAATGTGGTTAAAGCGCTGATTGTCACCAAAAGATGGGTGTCTTGTAAATGGGCAAATACGGTGATAAAAGGAATGTGAAAAGGA
>CAYVFH010000113.1:0-619 GCA_964450985.1 uncultured Oscillospiraceae bacterium
CAATAGAGCAACGGATTATGCCTCCGTTATGGCAAGAAAACAAGAAATTATGCTGAAATCTGTAGGCATCGATTACAGCAAGTTCGAATCCGGTTCCCTGGCCTTTGACTACGAGAGAATGATGCGGGAAACCGGCTATTCATTGGAAGAAATGCAACAGATTCAGTATGGCGTTAACGTGGGAAACACCCCCATATTGGAGTTGAAAAATCTTACCGCTTTGGCCAGAACTTGTGCGCCCAAAGGCATGGGAGCCAGAATATTCATCAAGGATGAGGCCTGCAATCCTTCCGGCAGCTTTAAAGCCAGGAGAGCGGCCAACTCCGTATACCATGCCAAGCGGTTGGGGTACAAAGGCGTACTCACCGCCACTTCCGGAAACTACGGTGCCGCCGTAGCTTCCCAGGCGGCCATTCATGGATTGAAGTGTATTGTGGTGCAGGAATGTTATGACAGCAAAGGAAAAGGCCAGCCGGAAATTATCGAAAAGGCGAGAAAGTGTGAAGCCCTGGGGGCTGAAGTAGTTCAACTTTCCGTAGGCCCGGAGCTATTTTATAAGTTTCTCTTGCTGTTGGAAGAGACGGGATATTTTAATGCATCTCTCTACACTCCCTTTGGC
>CAYVFH010000113.1:654-2308 GCA_964450985.1 uncultured Oscillospiraceae bacterium
ATGAGATTTCCATGCAGTTTTGGGAGAAGTACGGCAAGGACCCCGACGTGGTGGTTTGCACCAACGCGGGGGGAGGCAATTTGACCGGTACTGCCAGAGGCCTCATAAAAGCGGGCGCCAAGTGTGAAATCATCGGGGCTTCCGTGGACCTTTCCGGACTCCATATGGCTTCCGATCTGGCATTCAACCGAAAAAGTTTTACCACCGGTCATACCGGCTTCGGCGTGCCATTTTCCAGTTGGCCAGACCGCTCCGACGTGCCCCGATCCGCCGCCCGACCTTTGCGATATATGGACCGATATGTTACCATAACACAAGGAGACGTCTTTTATATCACCCAATGTTTGGCTACATTGGAGGGTTTGGAAAAGGGTCCGGCGGGGAATACCGCTTTGGCGGCGGCCTTTGCTTTGGCCCAGGAGTATCCGGAAGACACCACCATTATCGTACAGGAAACAGAGTACACTGGAGCGGGAAAACATCTGCAGCCCCAGTTGTCCTTTGCCCGGGATAACGGCATCCGGATTTTCTTTGGAGACCCGGAAGAAGAGGTGCCTGGCGAAAACATTATTCTCCCCAGCCATCCTTCCATGATCAAGGCCAAGGAAGTGGATTTGGACCGAATGAGAAAATCCTTAATCAAGCAGGCTATGACCACTTATGAGGTCACGGTTCCAACGGAGGAAGATATTCAATTCCTGGCAGAGGAAACACGCACCCACCCGGATTATGTGAAAGACGTAATCAAATCGCTGTAACTTAGCAAAAGAGAACAACGATAGGAGATGGTAGTTTTATGAAAAGAGAAGACGATTTTGAAGTGAGAAGGATGCACATTGCCAACCTCACAGATGAAGAACTATATGACCGATTTTGGTCCCTGACCCAGCAGGTGGTAGAGCCCTTGCTGGAGTTGGGCCGTAAGAACACCTCCCCTTCCATTGAGAGGGCGGTACTCCTTCGCATGGGCATATCCTCCTTGGATACCAAACCCATCGTGGAAGGTTGTGTGGATCGTGGCCTTATGGGAAAAGGGGCCGGACACGTGGTATATAAGTTGGCCCAGGCTCAGGGAATCACCGTCCAGGAGGCGGGAACTCTTTTGGCACAAGGCAAGCATTGGGACGACGTGGTCGCTCTCTTCAAGAAATAGGGGGTGGCAGAAATGACAGACATGAAACAGGAATTACAACACAATGAAAAGCTGGATGTAGAAAACATTCTGAAGGATTTAGACAAGTATACCCCCCGAAGAAAAGGCTGGACCTGGAGAGAACACGTACCCAGACAACAGATGGGTCCCTTCACCTACTTGGACTCCAGCAAACCACTAAAGAACAGTGTGCCTCTTCCTCCCGCCAAATACTTTGGCAACATCGACCCCCAAAGCATGCCGGTGATTACCACAGAAATTGCCTCTGGTCGATTTGAGGACGACATTCGAAGAATGCGCATGGCCGCTTGGCACGGAGCAGACCATATCATGGTCATCCGTACTGCCGGACAGTCTCACATGGATGGGCTGATGGAAGGAACCCCCCAGGGAATCGGGGGAGTGCCCATTACCCGAAAACAAGTACGTGCGCAACGAAAAGCATTGGATTTGATCGAAGATGAAGTGGGTCGACCCATCAACTACCACTCCTATGTATCG
>CAYVFH010000113.1:2318-2783 GCA_964450985.1 uncultured Oscillospiraceae bacterium
GACCGGACATTGCCGTCATGTTTGCAGAAGAAGGCATCAACGGCGCCCACCAGGATCCCCAATACAACGTACTATATCGAAACGTAAACTGCGTTCGGTCCTTTGTGGATGCTTGCGAGTCGAAGAAGGTTTTGGCCTGGGCGGATATCGCGCAAATCGATGGGGCCCATAATGCCAACGCCACGGCGAGAGAAGCCTGGAAGGTAATGCCGGAGCTGATTGTGCAGCATGCCATCAACTCCATGTTCTCCGAACTGGCCGGTATCAAGCCGGAAAACATTTGCCTGTCCACGGTACCACCCACCGCCACTCCGGCCCCCTGTGTCTATATGGACTTGCCGTATGCGGTGGCCCTGAGAGACTTGTGTGACCGGTACAAGATGAGAGCCCAGATGAACACCAAGTACATCGACTCTTCGGCCAGAGAAGCCACGGTGACCCATGTACTTAACATGCTCATCAGTA
>CAYVFH010000114.1:0-2755 GCA_964450985.1 uncultured Oscillospiraceae bacterium
CAAGTCTTCTGCCTGTTGGATGATATAATCCGGACCTTCGGGTCCGGTTTTTTCTTCCTCCGATACCGCCAAGGCCCATCCCACCAGCACGGAGCGGACTCCCGCATTTCGGGCACATAAAATATCATACATACTATCCCCAATCATAATACTCTCTTGAGGTGTGCTATCCAATTGCCTCAATGCAATATAAACAGGCTCCGGGTCCGGTTTGTGCTTGTGTGTGTCATCCCAGGTCACAACGGAATGAAAGTAATGATGAACCCCATACTTCTCCATGGCTTCCTCTGTAGTTGCCCTCATTCTAGAAGTAACCACCCCTAGCTTAAACCCTTTATGATAGAGTTCTTCAATCAATTCTTTCATACCCGGGAAAAGCGTGATTCGCTCCCCAAAACAATCCAGATGATAGCTTCGATAAATGTCCACCGCCTTTTCGGGAGAAACTTGAGGAAAAGCCTTTTCCATACTTTTCAATAATGGTTCTCCAAAGGTACGAACGATGGTTTTCTCATCCTCTTCTCTACCCTCCAATGTTCGATACGTATGTTGCCAGGAATCGATAATCAAAGCATTGGTATTCATAATGGTTCCATCAAAGTCAAATAACACGGTGCTCGCTTCTATTAAAGGACTCTTATTACTCATGATTTTTTCCTCTTTCCAGATAGCAAAGCCCCAACATTGGTTGGGGCTTTTTATTTACTATGGTTATATAAGCATAACGAACCCGTATTGATACGGCCAATCAAATTATCCAGATACCATACAACCGTTGGAAAGGATCCAGTCTAATACCCGCCGAACATGGATAACATAACGGATGCCGCTACTGCCGAACCGATAACACCTGCCACATTGGGTCCCATGGCATGCATCAACAGGAAGTTAGACGGATTTGCTTCTTGCCCGACTTTCTGAGATACTCGTGCTGCCATAGGCACAGCGGATACTCCAGCAGAACCAATCAACGGATTGATTTTACCGCCGCTCAGCTTGTTCATCAGCTTGCCCAACAACACACCACCTGCGGTCCCTACAGCGAAGGCCAACACACCTAGAATTACAATTTTAATGGTATCAAATGTTAGGAAGGTGGGTCCTTGGGCGGAAGCCCCTACTGCCAATCCCAACATGATGGTTACCACATTGATTAAGGCATTGGCAGACGTATCCGACAAACGTAGCGTTCTTCCACTTTCCTTGAACAAATTACCCAGCATCAACATTCCAACCAGAGGCGCTGCTGCAGGAAGCAATAGAACTACAACGATGGTAACCATGATTGGAAACAAAATCTTTTCCCTTTGTGTTACTGGTCGCAGTTGGTCCATCTTTATCATTCGTTCTTTTTTACTAGTCAATGCCTTCATGATAGGAGGTTGAATGACCGGCACCAAGGCCATATATGAGTAGGCCGCTACCGCTACTGCCCCCAGTAAGTGAGGTGCCAACTGCTGTGTAGTATATATCGCTGTTGGTCCATCCGCTCCTCCGATGATTCCAATAGAAGCCGCCTCCTGGGCGTTGAAACCCATCAGGATGGCAAGGAATAAGGCGAAAAAGATCCCCAGCTGCGCCGCCGCACCTAAGAACAGGCTCTTGGGATTAGCAATCAGCGGACCGAAGTCCGTCATGGCTCCTACACCCATAAATATCAAGCTGGGGAGGATTGGTTTCAACAGATAAAAGATGGTTAATAGTCCCATACTTTCCAGTGGTGTACCGGGATCTACATGGCTGACAAAAATCCCTGTTACCGGCATATTGGAAAGCAACATACCAAATCCGATGGGGACCAATAACAAAGGTTCGAATCCCTTCCGGATTGCCAAAAATAAAAATAGACAGGCAACCACCAACATAATGGCACTGCGAACGTCCATGTTGAGGATTCCCATGCCCTCTGCAAATTTCTCTAAGGTCTCTAAAATCATTTCAATAGTCTCCTTTTTTCTAACCCATACCTATTGAATGGTAACATACAACGCCACTTCTTGCAAGGGATTATTGCCCTTTCCATCATGTATACATGATGGAGTTTTGTCACATGATACCCTTTAAAATGACGCCGCGAAAAAGGTGGTTCTCTCTCCATCCACCACGTCCCCTCTTAGTCACGCAGCTTCAATTTTTCGTTAATAAAATAATCAATTTCTCCATCCATGACTGCGGCAATATTCCCCACCTCTGCTCCAGTTCGATGATCCTTCACCATGGTGTAGGGGTGAAACACATAGGAACGGATTTGACTGCCCCAAGTAATTACACTGTAATCCCCCTTCAATTCTTTCAGGTTTTCTTTGTGCTCCCGGATAGCAATGTCCATCAATTTGGAACGCAACAGCTTCATGGCCGTTTCTTTGTTCTGATGCTGGCTTCTTTCGTTTTGACACGTCACCACGATGTTAGTAGGAAGATGTGTGATGCGAATGGCGGAATCCGTTTTATTCACGTGTTGACCTCCAGCCCCGGAACTACGATAGGTGTCGATTCTGAGATCCCCGGGATCAATGTCCACTGAAATGTCATCCTCTATTTCCGGCATCACATCTACTCCGGCAAAACTGGTATGCCTTCTGCCCGAAGAATCAAAAGGAGAGATTCGAACCAAACGATGAACTCCCTTTTCATTCTTTAAAAACCCGTAAGCATACTCTCCCTCCACTATCAGCGTGGCACTCTTAATTCCGCCTTCCGTATCATATTGTACATCGGCGATGGTCAATTTATATCCCTTCTTTTCCGCCCAACG
>CAYVFH010000115.1:0-2754 GCA_964450985.1 uncultured Oscillospiraceae bacterium
CCTACTATTTCAAGAAACTCAATAGTGAAGACATCTCTCAAAAACTGACCTTCGCTAGATTATATAAAGAGTACGATTGGGTGATAGCCATGGGCGTTCATCTGGATGATGTGGATCACTACGTGGCCGCCACCACTTCAAAAAGTGACTCTCGCGTCAAGCAAATGCTCTGGGTTACCGCATTGGTTACCGGAATTTTATTAGCAGCCGCATTCCTGTTAACCGGGATTCTAGAACGGTGGTATTATAAAAAATCCTATGGACCATTATCCGACGCGGCATACAAAGACTCGTTGACCCAGGCATATAACCGAAGAGCCGGCGAGGAATTTTTATCCAACAGCTTCTCCGAATTTCTGATTACCGGCCAGAGTCCCGCTTTGATCATGATGGACATCGATGATTTTAAGAGGGTGAATGATTACTTTGGACACCAAAAGGGAGATGATGTATTAAAAACCGTTACCCAGACCTTGAAGCACCACAGCCGAATCTCAGATTATGTGATTCGATGGGGTGGCGAGGAATTCCTTCTCATTGCCAACGGCCTACGAGAAAAAGACGTAGATTTGTTTGCCAATAAGTTATTAGCGGAAGTAGAGAAAAACCTGTTTATCTGCAAAGAAAAAGCGGAGAATATCCAGGTCACCATCTCCATGGGCATATCCTATTTCAATAAAACGGATCTAACCCCGGAAGAAGGGTTGGAACGAGCCGATGCTGCCTTATACCAAGCCAAGGCAAGGGGGAAAAACAGAGCCTGCAAAGCTTAACAAAAACACAACAACCAAGGCCCTCCTAGTAATTGTTTACACCTTTAGCTTTTGAACTTAATGTCCTACCAAGCCACATTCAATAAATTGTTCCAATTGGAACAATTGTTATAATGCTTTTTCCATATACATGATAGTGGAAATTGACAGAAAATTAAAAAATGAATGCCGGCTTACCTTCAGCCGGCATGGTCATACATTAAACTGAACTGCTCTTGGTTTTCCGAAAATACCTCTACCAATAATGGATCAAAATGGCTGCCTTTTCCCGCCAAGATAATTTCCATGCTTTTTTCATGGGTATATGCCTCCTTATAGACTCGTTTGGACCGGAGCGCATCGTACACATCGGCCAAAGACATGATTCGCGCCGCCAACGGAATGGATTCCCCCGCCTTTCCCTTTGGATATCCACTGCCATCCCAGCGTTCATGGTGATTCAGCGCAATTTCCATGCCCATTTTCACAAGAGCATTGTTGGGATATTGCTTTTCCATTTTTTCCAAGGTTTGGTATCCAATCTCCACATGAGACTTCATGATAACAAACTCTTCCTCCGTCAATTTCCCGGGTTTTAACAAAATGTGATCCGGAATCCCTACTTTCCCGATATCATGTAAGGGGCTGGCCTTTTCAATGGTCTCTACAAAGGAATCATCAATCAGATCCAGATAGAAACCCTTTTGTCGAGTCTTTTCTGCCAATAAGCGACAAAATCCGGAAGTTCGTTCGATATGGTTCCCCGTTTCATCATCTCGTGACTCGGACAACTTAATCAACCCAAAAATGGTGGCCAATTGAGAATCGGTAATTTCTTTTACCTTTTCTTCCACCAAATCTTCTAAATGTTGGGTGTATTTCTCCAGCTCCAATTCAGTTTCTTTGATCAGGGTAATATCTTGAATAGTCCCATAATAACGAGCCAACTGGTTGTTCGAATCAAAAACCGGGTGATAATGCAAATGTACCCATTTCACTCTTCCATCGTCCATTCGAAGACGGTACTCGGCCTCCCAGGATTCCTTGAATAGAGAAAACTGATCGTATCGACTTTCTACCGCTATAACATCATCCGGATGAACTCGTGTGAAGAACAAAGTTTGATCCGGTGTCATGCTCAAATCCATTTCCAAAACCTGATACATAGAGTCGGACCAAGTTAGTTCTTTGGTTTTCCAATCCAAATCCCACCGCCCCAGTTTGGCAATTTTCTGAGCTTCTTCCAAGGATTCTCTATTTCTTTCTAGCCTTTTCGCGGTGGTTTCCAACTCTTTGGTGACTCTGGAATAATCGTAAATGAGCCGTGTCAGTAACTCTTTCTGAATATCATCATCCACCAAACGGGCGAAACTCTCTAAGGCATATTCTCGAATCCCACCATCCTCTTGATCTAAAACCTTATCATTCAGCAAATTTTCCAGCTGTATCCGCAGTTTGTTCATCTTCCATCCTCAGCCAAAACGTACTCAATACCAACCTCTCCAATCGCCTTGATATGATTCATTACCGTTTCTACATTCGTTTTTCCGACAATAATACTTCCGTGCTGTGGCGCAATCCGTTCAATGTCCATTTGCTCTAGCACGTCCAAGGTATGCTGTGCCGCCAAAGAGGATGTCATCACCCGTTGATGAAATGCTTTCATTCCCAGCATGGGACATTTCTTCAAACCCCGAACACAATGGTCCATGTCTTCACAATCTTTACACTCTGTCCCCAAGTCTAAAAAGAGGGACCAGTCCGTGTCGAAGCTCCCAAACAAGTCCGATGAAAATAACGTCTTGGTATTCTCATCATAAGTCACAAAACTTCCCGGCTGATGACAAAATGGAGTGGCATGAAAAGTCAGTCTACGCCCGGTAGCAAAGTCGAAGTGTCCGTCCAAATTCCGAAAATCCAGCTTTGGGGTCTTGGCGGAGTAATAATGGATAAATATATTGTTTTCCACATGGGAAATAATTTTTAATTCCGGATGGTTGAT
>CAYVFH010000116.1:0-2738 GCA_964450985.1 uncultured Oscillospiraceae bacterium
CCTCCATGGCCTTCATGATGGTTACCTCATCGGAGTAGTCCAAATCTCCTCCCACAGGGATGCCATGGGCAATGCGGCTGACCTTGATGCCACTTGGCTTCAGAAGGCGGGCGATATACATAGCGGTGGCCTCTCCTTCAATATTGGGGTTGGTGGCTAAAATGACTTCTTCCACATCCTCCTGTTGAAGGCGTAAAATCAGGGGTTTCAGATTGATCTCCTCCGGGCCGATTCCATCCATGGGTGAAATCACTCCATGGAGAACATGGTACTGCCCTTTGTATTCCCGAATTCTCTCGATAGCTACTACATCCTTGGGGCTTTCTACCACGCAAATGACTTTTCCGTCTCTGGCCGAATCTTGACACAAGAGGCAGGGATCCTGATCTGTCAAGTTGCCGCATACCGAGCAATAGATCATGGTCTCTTTGGCTTCCTGAATGGCAGAGGTCAGTGCCTCCACTTCCCCGGAATCCAAGGACAACAAATAAAAGGCCAATCGCTGGGCGCTTTTACTTCCGATTCCTGGCAATTTGGCCAATTCCCCGATAAGTCTGGATAACGGCTTTGCATAATATCTCATTGAATCCCCTTTATCCTTGGCTTCCCCATATTAGAATCCGGGAATTCCCAATCCACCGGTTACTTTTCCCATTTCCTGAGAAGAAATCTCTTCGATTTGGCGAAGGGCTTCATTGGTAGCGGTTAGAATCAAATCCTCCAGCATTTCTGCATCATCAGGATCTACCACCTCTGGTTTAATTTCCACTTTCGTTAATTGGCGTGCTCCATTCACAGTAATGGTCACTGCACCGCCTCCGGAAGTGGCGGAGGTCTCCATTTGATCAATCTCGTCCTGCAATTCCGCCATTTTTCGCTGCATGGCCTGCATTTGGGCCATTTGCTTTTGCATTTGCCCTGCATTTCCGCCTCCCGGCTTCTTGCCGGCTTTCATACCTTTACCCATATACTATTCTCCTTCTCCTTGAATAATAAGTGGGGCTTCCCCCATCAAATCACTGAGCTGGGTCACCGTTTCCACCGGTGTGCCCCTCTTTTCTTCTACTTGTTCTTCCCGCTTTTCCCGAATCTCCAACTCCCGGGCTTGTCCTGTAATCTGCTCCAGGATTTCTGCGATAAATGCTTCATTGCCTTGCAAACGACTGACTGCCATTTGGGAAGACCCTTCCAACACCACTCGATTCTCTCTTATCTCCAGGATTTGAGAGGTACCACGCATCATGCGAAAGGTGGCCTTCTCCTGTTCTAACCGGTCCAGCACCTGTTCCCATATATCCCCGGGATCAGATCCCGTTTTCTCTGACTTTTGCTGATTTTCAGCCGTTGGAGCCACCAGTGGGTCCACTTTTGGAATCTCCGTTGCTGCACCCGTTGGCATGACCGTTGAATGGGTTTTCACATCTTCCGTCTTATTGGCCCCTTTATTTTCGGCAGGTGCCGGTTGCGGTTTCTTCTTCCCTTGATCGTTAGCCTGTTTGTCGCCCCGCTCTGTAAAGAGTGGCTCTTTGTCTCCCAGCTTCATGAGTGCTACCTCCAGCAAAACTCTGGGATGGGTGGAGTATCTGGCATCCAATGAAGCTTGGGCCAACTCCAGTACGCCTCTTCGAATGTCCTCCAAGGTCATTCTTTTGCTTTGCTCCCTCAGTCGTTGACCATTCTCTGTAGAGAGATTCAGTAAATCTTCCGGTTTCTCCAGATACTTTGCCAACAACAAACCGCGATAATAGGTAATCAAATCTTTGATGACTTGTCGAATATCTCTTCCCTCTTGCACCAAATTTTCTGTCTGCAATAAGACCTGGGAAAGATCTCCTTGATGCAAGTATTCCACCAGTTGCCATAAGGTTTCCGTACTGGCGGCCCCCAATAAATCCAACACCTGTTCCCGAGTGAGGTACTTTGTGCCGGTGGCCAAGAGCTGGTCCAGCAAAGACAAAGCGTCTCGCACTGAGCCGTCTGCATTGCTTGCAATCAGCGATATCGCCCCATCTCCCGCATCCACACCCTGCTCCCGGATAATTTCTCCCAACCGTTCTTCCATCAACTTTTGCGGGATTCGCCTGAAATCCAAACGCATACAGCGAGACAAAATAGTAGCGGGAAGCTTCTGGGGCTCGGTAGTGGCGAGAATAAACATAACGTTCTGGGGGGGCTCTTCCAAGGTTTTCAACAGGGCATTGAAAGCCTCCGTAGAGAGCATATGCACTTCATCAATGATATATACTTTTTTCCGACCCAAAGCAGGTGGATATTTCACACTTTCCCGAAGCTCTCGGATATTGTCGATTCCCCGGTTGCTGGCCGCATCCATTTCAATCACATCTACGAAGGTGCCCTGCCGAATACTCTCACAGTTGGCACAATGACCACAAGGACGTTCCTCTTCCGATAGGCAGTTCACACCCTTTGCCAACAGCCTGGCTGTGGAGGTTTTCCCGGTGCCTCTTGTTCCACAAAACAAATAAGCATGGCTCACCCCATCGTTGCCAAGCTGATTTTGTAGAATCCGTACGATATGTTCCTGTCCCAACAAATGGGAAAAAACTTCCGGTCGTAAGGTCCGATAGAGTGCCTGATACATGATGCCTCCTGGTGTGAACGAAGAATCACTGGTAATGAAAATGCCCTTGGATAGCACCACCAGGCATTGGAGAAGGCGTGACTGCGGCACATAAGAGCTTCCGCTTATTGCTGCTTCCTTCCGGACCTGACAAGGT
>CAYVFH010000117.1:0-2660 GCA_964450985.1 uncultured Oscillospiraceae bacterium
GGGCCATCTTCCCCACCAGGGAGGGCTTGGACACTTTCCTGGATCTTTTGGAAAAGCACTTACGTTAATCGGTTTGAATCCTTTGTAAGGACGATCATGGTTTGAATCCCCTCTTTTGATACGTCCTTTTTTTGTATACGGAACACCCAATTCCCTCGGGAAGAGCCCGGTGTATTGATACGTCCGGAAGATCCTATCCCCAACCAATCTTGTATGGGTATTATCACCAGATCTGCCGGACTTTTCATTATCATATCCAGCATTTTCCCCGGAAGCTTCCCAAGGGTATCCACCCCCGTATATCGCAAAGCCCTTTTCAACACCGGGTCACTCAAAGAGGACGCCCAACCCATTAATGTATCGTTATCATGAGTTCCCGTATATGCCACTACATTTTTTGAATAAAGGTGTGGCAAATATGGATTCTTTTTTCGAGAGTCAAAGGCAAACTGAAAAACCGCCATTCCCGGCCAACCCACTTCTTTTAATAATATTTCCACATCCTTGGTAAGGAATCCCAAATTTTCAGCCACCATGAAAAGTGTGGGAAAAGCCTCCGTCATTTGCTTTAAAAATGCCGACCCCGGCCCCGCTTCCCACCACCCCTGTTGGGCCGTTTCATGCTCTCTTGGGATGGAGTAATACCCCGCAAGCCCTCGAAAGTGATCCCAACGTACTCCATGAACCCAGTGTTCCATTCTTCCCAGCCGTTGACACCACCATTTGTATCCCGTTGCTTGGTGATAAGACCATTCATACAAGGGATTCCCCCACCGTTGGCCCAAGAGGCAGAAGTCATCCGGAGGGCACCCGGCTACCCGAAGGGGATCTCCCTTTTCGTCCACCTGGAACAATTCCCGATGGACCCAGAAGTCCGCCGAATCATGAGCCACATATAAAGGCATATCTCCAAGAATGCGAATTCCTCTTTTCTCACTCTCCAGGAAAACCTTGTTCCACTGCCCGTCCAGAAAATACTGGACTTTTTTCCAAAAGAGAGTCCGCGACAACAATCTTTCCCTCTGTTGATTTAGGGCCCCTTCCTGGCGATTCTTTAAGGATTCCGGCCATTCCCACAACGGCACCATGCCTAAGCTCTCTTTAATGGCCATGAATAAAGCATACTCCTCCAACCAATATTTCTGATCATCTACATATTGTGTAAATTCGTAATCATCGGAAGAAAATCTCTTCATCGCTATATCCAGCAAAGGAAATAAATGCTGATATATTAACCCGTACTGGATGGGGCCTGGCCGGAAGTTCTCTTGATATGCCTTCCTTTCTTGCCTTTTCACCAGTCCTTTGGTCTCCAAATCCTCCAGGTCTATAAAATAGGGGTTTAAGGCAAAGGCCGAAAAGCTCTGATAAGGGCTATCCCCATATCCCGTGGGGTGCAGGGGCAATATTTGCCAATAGCTTTGATGGCTCTCCGCTAAAATATCCAGGAACTCTAAGGCTCCTTTTCCAAAACTGCCGATACCGTCCTCTCCCCACAAAGAGGACACCGGTAAAAGAACACCACTTTTTCTTTTTTCGCCCTGCATAGCAAATGACCTTTTCTTTCTTTATAGTATTCTCTATCTTCTATTGTTCGGGTTCCTCTGGCATTCTCATTCCACCAGGATTCCTCTCACGAGTCCTCTTTGCTTCCCGAAGCCTTGCGTTAAGGTATTGTATCCCAATCCCGCCTTGACAGCAAGGCAACTCCCTTCCTATAATCAAAGGGAATCAAACTTGAAAAGCCCCGGCACCGGGGAGAAAGAGGAAAACCATGTTTACCATAGGATGTCATCTTAGTAGCTCCAAAGGCTTTGAACAAATGGGATTAGATGCCGTTTCCATCGGAGCCAATACTTTCCAGTTCTTTACCCGCAATCCTCGTGGCGGTCAAGCCAAGGAAATCGATACCGAAGATGTGGCTCGATACCTGGAAATATCCCGGGAAAACCATTTCGGAAAAATAGTAGCTCATTCCCCATATACATTAAACCCCTGTGGAAAGGATCCCAAGGTGCGGGACTTTGCCTACATGGTTATGGCGGACGATTTAAATCGCATGGAAGTCGTGCCGGGAAATTACTATAATTTTCACCCCGGCAGCCACGTAGGTCAGGGCATGGAAGTGGGCATTGAAAAAATTGCCCAGCTACTGAACGATATCCTTACAGAAGAACAATCTACCATAGTCCTTTTGGAGACTATGGCAGGAAAGGGAACAGAGGTAGGTGGTAAATTTGAAGAAATTCGAGCCATCATAGACCGTATCCATCTTCAGGACAAAATGGGAGTCCTGATGGATACTTGTCATGTCAATGATGCCGGCTACGACATCGTTCACAACATGGAAGGGGTTTTGGAAGAGTTTGATCGCATCATTGGTTTGTCCTGGTTAAAAGCCGTCCATATCAATGACAGTAAAAATCCTTTTGGTGCCCATAAAGATCGCCATGAAAAAATCGGAGAAGGAACCATCGGTCTGGAAGCCATCGCTGGTTTTATCAATCATCCAGCCATTCGCAGCTTACCTTGTATTCTGGAAACTCCTCATGACCAACTGTCCGGATACGAAAGAGAAATTGCTCAGTTGAAAGCGGTCTATCTCCCCTAACTTATGGATTGCGATTTCTTCGATACATTTCCCCAAAAGCAGCTCCACC
>CAYVFH010000118.1:0-2620 GCA_964450985.1 uncultured Oscillospiraceae bacterium
GATAATTTGATATAATAAAACAAAACAGAAAATAACATAAATATCGCAAGAATGTACCTATTCCCCGTTCTTCGTGAACCGTAAGGAGGCCATAGGAATGTCAATTATTATCAACGGAAAAGATCTTACCATCGAAGAGACCATACGAGTCGCTCGAAATCAGGAGAAAGTAACCATTCACCCGGAGGCCATGAAGCGGGTGGAAAAAGCGAGAAACTTTGTAGATCAAAAGCTATCCGAGGGTGCGGTGATTTACGGACTTACTACCGGCTTTGGAAAGTTTTCGGATACCCTGATTTCCCAGGAGGACACGGAGGCCTTGCAGCGAAACTTGATATTTTCTCATGCTTGTGGAATGGGAAATCCCTTGCCCCAAGAGGTGGTACGAGCGGCTATGCTGCTTCGATGCAATGCGTTGGCTCGAGGAAATTCCGGAATTCGTCCAAAGACATTGCAAACACTGTTGGACATGTTAAATCAGGGGGTGCATCCCATTATTCCGGAAAAAGGCTCCTTGGGAGCTTCCGGAGATTTGGCGCCATTGTCCCCTATGGTTCTCGTGCTTTTAGGTCATGGAGAGGCCGAATACCAAGGGCAGATTTTACCCGGAGGCGAAGCCATGGAAAAAGCCGGTTTGACACCGGTGGTTTTGGCAGCCAAAGAAGGTTTGGCATTAATCAACGGTACCCAGATTATGACGGCCATCGGTGTGAATGTATTGTGGGATGCCATGATCCTTTCCAAAACGGCAGACATCACCATGGCACTTACCGGCGAAGCATTGAATACCATTACCAAAGCTTTTGACGAGAAGGTTCATCAGCTTCGAGGCCATCAAGGACAGATGGATTCTGCCGAGAATTTACGTCGATTGCTGGAAGGTTCAAAAAATGCTCAGCCCCTTCATCCCCAAAAGGTACAAGATCCCTATTCCTTGCGATGCACTCCCCAGGTTCATGGTGCCACACGAGATGCCATCGAATATGTGTGGCAGGCCGTTTCCCAAGAAATCAATGCCGTGACGGATAATCCTTTGATTTTTCCGGAGGAAGAAGAAGTTATTTCTGGCGGAAACTTCCATGGGCAGCCCATGGCGCTGGCCTTTGATTTCCTGAAAATTGCCATATCGGAATTAGGCGATATATCCGAAAGAAGAGGGGAACGGCTGATTAATCCCCAGCTTTCGGAGGGCTTACCGCCCTTTCTTACCAAACATGGAGGCGTTTGCTCCGGCTTTATGATAGCCCAGTATTCCGCCGCTTCCATGGTATCCGAAAACAAAATCTATGCCCATCCGGCATCCGTGGATTCCATTCCTTCTTCCGGCAATCAGGAAGACCATGTAAGTATGGGAACCACGGCAGCCAGAACCTGTGCTATGATTTTAGATAATTCTCGAAAAGTGTTGGCCATCGAACTTTTTGCAGCCAGTCAAGGGATTTGGCTCCGGGGGGAGAAGGGATTGTCACCGGCTACGGAAAAGGTGTATCATCATATTAGAAAAAGCATACCGCCGGTAGACCAGGATATCATTATGAATGGACCCATGGTAAAGCTGGAAGAGATGATTGCAAAAGCGGAAATTCTTCAGGCAGCGGAAGAAGTCACCGGGCCATTGAAATAGCCATAAGGGAGGAAGTCACCCATGAACAACCAGGATATTGAGAATGCCATGATCATCACATTGGAGAAGGAATTGCCACCGGCACCTTCCTTTCAAGAAGGGGTTCGTCGTGCACCGGACCGTGGATTTCGATTAACCAAAGCACAGACGGAAGTGGCACTACGAAATGCACTGCGATATGTGCACCCGGACCTTCATGCCACATTGGCGCCGGAATTCATGGAAGAGTTAAAAACCACCGGTAGAATCTATGCCTATCGATATCGACCACCCGGAAGAATCTATGGGAAACCCATTTCGGAGTACAAGGGAAATTGTACGGAAGGAAAAGCCTTTCAGGTGATGATTGATAACAATCTGGATTTCGATATTGCTTTGTACCCATATGAGCTGGTTACCTATGGGGAAACGGGACAGCCTTGCCAAAATTGGCTTCAGTATCGACTCATTCAGAGATATTTGGAAGAGCTGAGAGAAGACCAGACCCTAGTGGTTATTTCCGGCCACCCGCTGGGATTGTTTCCGTCAAAACCGGAAGCCCCTCGCGTCATACTCACCAATGCTTTGATGGTGGGTATGTTCGACAATCAAGATGACTGGGAAGTGGCGGAAGAAATGGGCGTGGCAAACTATGGCCAAATGACAGCAGGCGGCTGGATGTACATCGGCCCCCAAGGCATTGTGCATGGAACCTTCAATACCATCTTAAATGCCGGAAGAAAATATTTGGGAGTGCCGGATCAAGGGGATTTGACCGGCCACACCTTTGTGTCCTCCGGATTGGGCGGCATGTCCGGGGCCCAACCGAAAGCAGCCACCATCGCAAGAGCCGTAGGCATATTCGCAGAAGTGGATTTGTCCCGTATCCAAACCAGAAAAGATCAGGGTTGGGTGGATGTGATTCTCGACGATTTGGAAAAGGTTTTTGCATTGGCCAAGGACAAACAGCAAAAGGGAGAAAGCATCTCCATTGCATATCACGGAAATATTGTGGAC
>CAYVFH010000119.1:0-2599 GCA_964450985.1 uncultured Oscillospiraceae bacterium
CCACATTTTTCTGCGCACCGGCGTAAATCATCCCGAAACGGGACACATCTACCGGTTCCGACAAAATACAAGAGGACATATCCGCCACCAAAGGTACATCTCCCGTATCCGGAATATCCGGGAAACGAGTACCGTAAATGGTATTATTATAAGTTATATGAACGTAATCCGCATCCGATCTGAAATCATCTTTACTCAGCTTCGGGATATAGGTGAAATTCGCCTCTTCGGAAGAAGCTGCAATTTTTACATCTCCAAATTTTTTCCCTTCAGAAGCGGCTTTTTTTGACCAAGAACCGGTAATGACATAATCCGCTTTCCCTTGCACCATTAAATTCAACGGGATCATGGAAAACTGCAACGTGCCACCGCCCTGCAAGAAAAGCACCTTGTAATTCGTCGGGATGTCCAACAGCGCCCTGAGATTCCCTTCAGCCTCGTGAATGATCGACTCAAATTCCTTGGAACGATGGCTCATTTCCATCACAGATTGTCCGCATCCATTATAGTTGGTTAGGTTTTTTGCCGCCTCTTCCAATACTTCCAATGGAAGCATGGAGGGTCCGGCAGAAAAGTTGTATACTCTAGTCCCACTCATTTTGGTACCTCCTCTTAATTGTTAATAAAATATTATATCACTTGTGTGATTTTTGGTAAAGTGCTATAATTTCAACAAAGTTTTACACCAATTATGGTGAAATCAGGTCAATTATTTCATTTGAAGGGGGATTATCTATGTATAATATTGCAACATTAAATAAGATTTCGCCGGTAGGTCTGGAGAGATTTACCGATAAATATCAATTCACGGAGGACTTGGAACAAGCACACGGCATTATGGTTCGAAGCCATGATATGTGTGCCATGGAGTTTGCGCCCCAGCTCAAGGCCATCGCCCGAGCCGGTGCCGGTGTGAACAACATTCCGGTGGACCGATGCGCCGAAAACGGTATCGTCGTGTTTAACACACCGGGGGCCAATGCCAATGCGGTAAAGGAACTGGTATTGGCGGGCATGTTGCTGGCAGCCAGAAATTTACCCGATGCTTTGGAATGGGCACACACCCTGAAAGACCTTCCGCCGGAGGAAGTATCCAAGGCCGTAGAAAAAGGAAAGGCACAGTTCGCCGGAAATGAACTCATGGGCAAAGTGTTGGGTGTCATCGGGCTGGGTGCCATCGGTGTATTGGTAGCCAACAGTGCGGCCAAGCTTGGAATGAAGGTGGTGGGATACGACCCCTTTATGACCGTTTCTTCTGCCCATGAACTGGATCACAAAGTTCCGGTGGTACACGACGTGAACGACCTTCTGCCCCATTGTGATTATATATCCATCCACATTCCCGCCTTGGATGACACAAAGGATATGATCAACTCCAGCCGCTTTGAAAAAATGAAGGATGGAGTGGTGTTCTTGAATTTCTCCAGAGACAAACTGGTGAATGATGACAATCTCATCGGTGCACTGAAATCCGGAAAAGTAAAGAAATACATCACGGACTTCCCCAACGGCAAACTGGTAGGGCGGGAAGGTGTTGTGCTGATTCCTCATCTGGGGGCTTCCACGGAAGAAGCGGAAGACAACTGTGCCAGCATGGCGGCAGAACAACTCATGGACTATCTGGAAAACGGAAATATTCGAAACTCCGTTAATTTTCCAGAATGCTCTCTAGGCCCCTTTACTAAAACCGGGAAAGCCAATGCCAGAGTTTGTATCATGAACAAGAACGTACCTACTATTCTAGGGAAAATTACGGCAATTCTTGCGGAACTCAATGTAAACATTGCCAACATGAACAACCGCAGCCAAGGCAATTATGCCTATACCCTCCTGGATGTTGACTCCGATGTGGATGAGGCATTGCTAAAGAATAATATGAATGTGGAAGGAATTATCCATGTGCGCGTCATCAAATAATTCCATTATCCAAGTGGTAGCCGCTACCACCAATCTCAATAAAATAAAAGAAATGCAAGCCATAACAAAAAATGCGGGATTGCAAATCATCACCCGTGAAGAGGCCGGCATACCGGAAGACTTCGACGTGGAGGAAGACGGAAATACTTTTGAAGATAACTCGCTCAAAAAGGCTCGGGCTATTATGGAGCTCACAGGTCTTCCTGCCATTGCCGATGATTCCGGGCTGGAGGTAGATGCTCTAAAAGGGGCCCCCGGTGTTTATTCCGCGCGATATGCGGGAGTGGATGGTCCACAAGCGGATGCCGCCAACCGAAAGAAATTGTTAGAGGAATTGCATCTCCTGCCCTGGCCGGAAAGAACCGGCCGTTTCGTAGCTGCCATAACCTTGGTTTTCCCCCAAGGAGAGACATTAGTGGCACGAGGAGAATGTGAGGGAATCATCGGGCTGGAAGAAAGAGGCACCCATGGCTTTGGTTATGATTGCCTATTCCATCCCGGCGGGGAACCACGAACCTTCGGGGAAATACCCGGCGAAGAAAAAAATCAAATCAGTCATCGATCCAGGGCATTACAGAAATTAGCCATACTTTTGGAGGAAAGAGACCATGGTAGATAAGTTCCGCAGAATTCTTCTGTCCGGAATTCAACAGTTTCAGGACCCTTACTATCAAGGCTTTGC
>CAYVFH010000120.1:0-2588 GCA_964450985.1 uncultured Oscillospiraceae bacterium
TGCAGTTTTCCGCCGGTGCCCGAAAGTATGCTCGCCCAGCCTATCTGGTAAAACTGGTAGAAGCCGCCATTTTGGATACCGGTTTGGACATCGTATTGCATTTGGATCATGGAGAGGATTTTGAAATCTGCAAGAAATGTGTGGACGACGGTTTTACTTCCGTAATGATTGACGGAAGCAAGCATCCCTTGGAGGAAAACATCGCTCTCACCAAGCAGGTGGTGGAATATGCCCATGCCCACGGGGTATCCGTAGAGGCAGAGCTGGGCAAACTGGCAGGAATTGAAGATAACATCAACGTGGATGAACGGTCCGCCAAGTTCACCGATCCTCAGGAGGCCGCCGAGTTCGTAGAACGCACCGGTGTGGATTCCCTGGCCATCGCCATCGGAACCAGTCACGGAGCATATAAGTTTAAGGGAGAGCCCTATTTGGATTTTGAAAGACTGAAGAAGATTCACTCCCTCATTCCGGAAACGCCATTGGTTCTTCACGGCGCTTCCACCGTGTTGCCGGAATTTGTATCTCTGTGCAACCAATATGGGGGCGACATTCCCGGAGCCCAAGGCGTTCCAGAAGAAATGATTCGGGAAGCAGCGAAGCACGGGGTGTGCAAGGTAAACATTGATACGGATTTACGATTGGCCATGACCGCAGAAATCAGAAGGTATCTGAAAGACCATCCGGAGGACTTTGACCCCCGAAAATATTTAGGACCTGCCAGAGATGCCATTCAAAAAATGGTAGCCCACAAGATAAAGAATGTGTTAAACGCTTCCGGGAAAAGATAGCCGGAGAGGCAAAAGATAGCCCTTGCCAAAGAAATAGAAAAGAATGGCCACATCAAAAAGTCCCGACGGGTTTCGTCAGGACTTTTTTCTTGCCAGGGAAACGAAGGCTCCCAGGATACATACAAAGATGCATATAAAAAATATACGATGGATGGTGAAGACCAGCAATTCCGGCGGAGCTTTTGCCAGGGGTAAATCCCCCATATAGATTCCTATCACCACTGTTACTAAGGCCATGTTAATGCTATGTCCGATGGAACGCATGGTAGCCAGTACGGAAGCGGCTACTCCATGGTCTTTTTCATCTACCGAAGACATGACCGCATTGGTATTCGGTGAAGAAAAGAATCCGAAACCGATTCCGGTAACTGCCAGCCCCAATATAATCCATGCTAAGGAGGTGTTTTCCGTGATGAACAAGAAGAATCCCAGGCCCAGAGCACAAATCCCCATTCCTGCCGATGATAGCTTAAATGGAGAAAATCGGTCAGATAACCGTCCTGCCACAGGAGAAATCAACATCATAATGATGGGTTGAGAAATCATAACCAGCCCTGCGGTTTGAGAATTGAACCCCATAATGAGTTGCAAATAGATGGACATCAGGTATCCCACCGCAAAGGTGGCCCCGTAATTCAACATGGCCGCCAAATTGGAAAAGGCAAATCCCCGATTTCGGGTGAATAAGCTGACCTTGATCAATGGTGTTTCCGCTTTTCTTTCCCACCACACAAATACAGCAAAGGTAATGGCCCCGGCCAGCACCATGTATGTTGCTATCCCTTGAGACCCTAGTAGTGTAAATCCGTAAATGCCGGCTATCAGAGTAAAGAGATACAGTCCATTTCCCGGGAGGTCTATGGATTTCAAATCCTCCCGACGAAGTCCCTTTTGGTCTCCGGGGAGATTTTTAATGGCGACGACGCTGACGGTCACCACCAGGAAGAACACTACCCAGAAAATAGATCTCCATCCCAAGTAGTGATTAAGAATTCCTCCCAACACCGGGCCCATGGACAACCCGGCGTAAGTGGCTGCTGTGCTGAATCCCAATACTCTTCCCCTTTGATTGGGAGGGAAGGCATTGATTAGGAACGGCATATTGGTACTAAAAATCATGGCCCCGCTAATTCCCTGCACACTACGTATGGCGATGAGATAGGACATGGTGGGGGAGTACACAGCTAACAGCGAAGTGAGACCATAAAATAAAAGCCCGGGAACGAGAATCTTCTTCCGCCCCACCAAATCCGACAATCGTCCAAAAGGCACAGAAAAAGCCGCCACCGTGAGAATATATCCGGTTACCACCCAGCCCAAGAGGCTGGCAGGCACCATGAATTCTTCTCCAATGGCGGGCACCGACAAATTCAGCGAGCTACCCATAAAGGTTACAGAAAAGGAGGTGACGGCGGACACGTACAATGCGGATTTTTGATGAAGGGTCAAGATTCTAAACCGTCCCTTCCGAATTTGCCGCAATCAGTTCCTGCTTTAAATCATATAACCGCTGTGACAAGTCCACATAGTAGAGCTGGGGTCTTTCAAATCGAAGCATCTCTTCCCACAGCGCATCCACCTGCTCCTTGCAGTAATCCCGAATTTCGTCAATGGTGGGAAAATCGTACACACACTCTCCCTTATCAAAAAGGGCAACTCTTAAATTCTTGGCATAATAATCCGTGACTAACTGACGTTTCCATGGGGCCTTGGGGTCGAATATTTCGAAAGGCTCTCCGTTGGGGCCATCTTCTTCATCCAACACAATCAGGTCCGCCAGGCATCGGTTGGTTGCCT
>CAYVFH010000121.1:0-2586 GCA_964450985.1 uncultured Oscillospiraceae bacterium
ATATCCGGAGGCGGAAAAGTTTCGAAATGACATCATCGCCATGCGGTTCTCGGAAGTCATGTGGTTGGTGGAGCAAGTGATGTTTAAGCGGATGGATCAGCGAATTGCCGGATTCCTGGCGGAGATGGTGAATATAACGGGGAGTGATACAGTAGAACTCTCCCACCAGGAAATTGCCGATAATCTGGGCACCGCACGTGAAGTGGTTTCCCGGCTGTTGAAGTATATGGAGGGGGAAGGACTGATCTCTATTTCCCGGAAGGAAATTCAGGTGCTGCATTTGAATCGGCTGGAAGAGCTGGCTCTGGAATAGACGAAGAGAGACTGACCAGAATAAGGTGGAGCGAGAACAGAAGAAATAAGAAGAAAGACCTGTAAAATCTACAGGTCTTTTGTGTTTAGAAACTCATATTTTTCCAGGAATGGTTTGAGAAACTGCCGGATTTGCTGAACCCCGCCTGCTTGGTTGGACTCCATGTTTAAAGGGAGAATGGGATCGTGAAGAGATTTTCTCAGAAGGAACCACCCGCTTCCGTAGGATTCCCCCAGATCCACCCGAACACCCTCGTAGTTTGGAACCACCAATTGCACTTGAGAATCTTGGAGGTTTTCAATCCATTGGGATAAATCCTGCAGTACCTGGTCTCCCAGAGAGGCATAGTCTTCCCCTTGAATGGGAATGCGAATTTCCTTGGCCTCCGCCGGGTCCGTTAGACCGGACAGCAGGGACTGTATGGAGCGCCCCTCTTTTTTCAAACGAGCCGCTTTGATTACGATGAGGGTGGCCAGGTAAGCACCGTCATCCAGAAAATAGTTGTCTTTAAAAGCAGCATGGCCGGAGGTCTCGATGGCCAGCTGACTATCTATACCGTC
Organism: uncultured Oscillospiraceae bacterium; assembly: GCA_964450985.1. Taxonomy (GTDB): domain Bacteria; phylum Bacillota; class Clostridia; order Peptostreptococcales; family Anaerovoracaceae; genus JAAZGD01. Next base: position 874 of record CAYVFH010000121.1, read on the forward strand.
TTGGTTGAGGCGGATGGCTTCGTTGATTACATTGCGATACCCTCGTTGGAAACGGTGATGGACTAAGCTCAAATGGGTTTCCAGGAAGTGGTGAAGCTGTGTACTGGTGATGCTGTCCGTCACGATGGTTGTGCCCAGGCTTTTTTCCGCTGCTAGCACGGAGGCCAAAGCTACGATACGATTTCTGGCGATTTCATGGCCTTCTGAATCCACGGCCCCGATTCGATCCACGTCCGTATCAAAAATAAGCCCCAAGTCGGACTGGTGGATCATCACCTGTTTGCACACGTGGTTCATGGCCTCTTCGTCTTCCGGATTGGGAGGATGGTGGGGAAAGGTTCCGTCCGGTTCCAGATAGCAGGAGCCGGTAATATCTGCACCCAAGGGTTCCAGCACTTCTGTGGCATAAAACCCCCCGGCGCCGTTTCCGGCATCCACCAATATTTTCATGCCGGAAAGGGGAAGTTCCCGCTGTCCCAGATCCTTGCGAATCAGCGCCTTCAAGTGGTGGGCATAGAAAGTCATTAAGTCCATTTTGGCCCAGGCAGCATCCGACCGGATAGATCTATTGGGATAGGTGTCCTGGTGAATAAGTACCGCTTGGTCTAAAATCCAGCGGATATCTCTCTTGTCCAACCCTCCGTCACAGGAGAAGAATTTCAAACCATTTCGATTCCATGGCAGATGGGATGCAGTGACCATGATACTGCCGTCAGCTTTGATTTCCGGAAACAAGGTGCTCATGAACATGGCCGGGGTGGAAGAAAGACCGGTATCATAGACGGTAGTGCCTTCCTGACTCATGGCGGAAGCACCCGCCTGTACCAGTTCCGGCCCGGTTAATCGGGAATCTCTCCCAATGGCAATCACAAGGCCTTCCGGAGTTTTGCCGGTTTTATGGCAAAGCCATTTGATGAATCCCCGGCAAATGGACTCCACTTCATGAGGAGAAAAGTTTACCTCCTGGCCATCTATGCCTTCCATAGCCACGCCGCGGATATCGCTTCCGTTTTGTAATTTGCCGTAACGGATACGGATGTCTTCGTTGCTCATTATTTCCTCCAATGATATACTATGGATATTGTTGAATGAGTATTTCTACCATAAATTGTACACTATATTCGGGGGAATGGAAAGGCCGGCTCCGCTGGTTCAGGGAGGGTAAAATGAAGTATCAGTTGTATCACAGTTGCATTACCGTGTTGGATCTGGAAAAATCCATGGCATTCTACCAAGAGGCCCTTGGGTTTACAGAGGTGCGCCGTATCGAAGGAGAGGAGGGCTCCTTCCGCATCGTTTTTATGGGGAATCCAGGAGATGAAACCCGGTTGGAGCTGACTTGGTATCGGGATCGGAAAGAGCCTTATGATTTGGGAGATAATGAAATTCATATTGGATTTCGGGTGGATGATTTTGAAGAGGCACATAAAAAGCATCAAGAAATGGGTATTATTTGCTATGAGAATCAGGATATAGGAATCTATTTTATTCAGGATCCGGATGGATATTGGATGGAAATTGTGCCCACCCGTTAGAAGTTGACCAGGGTATATATGACAAAGATAGCAGTGAGTATACAGAAAAAGAGATAGAGAAGATAATGAAAATCACAATAAGAAAGGGAGGCAGCAAGGATTATGATGACGCGAGAGCAGGGCTTGGATTTAGTAAAAAAATATAACCGGGAGGAATTCCATATTACCCATGCCACCA
>CAYVFH010000122.1:0-2585 GCA_964450985.1 uncultured Oscillospiraceae bacterium
GAAATTACCGAGTATCCATGGACAGATCGGCAAAGGGAACTTTTTATTGGCGGGAAAATCATGGCCGCTAAAATTTTGTGCGACCATTTTACCGGCGAGGAAATGCCTTTTTCGGAAGATAATCTGGTGGTGATAACCACAGGCCCTATGACGGGTACAGGGGCACCGGCTTCCAGTCGATTCAACATGTCCACACTATCGCCTCAGACCGGTCTGATTACCTCTTCCAACTGTGGTGGTAGTTTCGGATATTTTCTAAAAAAAGCCGGGTGGGATGGCCTTATCATAAAGGGGAAATGCCCCCGGCATTCCTGGCTGATTATCGAAAATGGCCACATCACATTCCGTGATGCCGATCAGGACGGCCTTTGGGGAATGAAGGTATCGGCTTGCCAAAGCAAAATGTCCGATATTTTGGAGCAAGTTTGGGAAGGAAAGCGTCCTTTTGGGCAGATGGTCATTGGCCCTGCGGGGGAAAACCTGGTATTGTATAGCGCCGTCATCAGCGGGGAGCGTGTTGCCGGTCGTACCGGAGTGGGCGCTGTTTTGGGTTGGAAGAATCTGAAAGGAATCGCTGTAACCGGCAATCAGGACGTTCCAATTTATAGTCCGGAGAAAAATATACAATGGAACCAAAAGTGGTTTAAATACTTGCGCAAACACCCGTTAACCGGAAATCAGCTTCCTCGACTGGGAACCGCCGGTCTTGTAAGTAATATGCAGATGCGTGGGTTGCTATCCACCAAAAATTATAACCAAGGACAGTACGATGATTTTGAAACGGTCAACGGAGAGACTCTGGCGGAAGACTATAACATGGTGAACAAAGGCTGTCTCACTTGTCCCATCAAGTGTGCCCGTACGGTTTTGGTGGAGGGAAAGGAAGTAAAGGGACCGGAGCTGGAAACCCTTTGTCTTTTGGGCGGGGGGATTCTAAATAATCATTTACCCAGCATTCTCAAATGGAATTATGAATTGGACGAATTGGGGATGGATACCATTTCCTGTGCCAGCACCATTGCATATGCCATGGAGGCCAATGAAAAAGGCTTGTGGGCAAACGGACTGGAATTTGGAAAGACAGATAATCTAAGTCAGATTTTTGAAGATATCGCATTCCGTCGAGGCATCGGAGACCAGCTGGCACTGGGAAGTAGACGGCTCAGTGAAAAATTCGGAGGACAGGAGTTTGCCATACATTCCAAAGGTCTGGAGCTTGCAGCCTATGAGCCTCGTCGTGCCGTGGGTCAGGGGCTGGGCTATGCGGTTTCCAACCGTGGGGGATGTCATCTGAATGGAGGGTATCTGGTGATTCTAGAAGGCCTGGGCTTGTTCGCAAACCCACAGACACCCCATGCCAAGGCGGATTTTGCCATGCTTTTTCAGGATTTGATGGAGATGATATCCGCTACCGGTCAGTGTCTTTTCACCTCTTATGCTTTTTTCCCCGGATTCTTGATTACCCGTCCCAATGGTTTGGTGACCAGAATAGCCAACTTCTCCATTCCTTTTATTGGGGGGATTCTACGTGGCGTGAACAGGATATCCCCGGCACTTTCCATCCATCTGCCGGTGTTTCATCATACTAGAGGGATGGAATATGCAGTGGGCATGAAGATGAATTTCGGCAAATACATACGATGTGGCGAGCGGGGATACACATTAGAGAGATATGTGAATACCCGCTTTGGTGTCAGCGCTAAAGACGATTCCTTGCCCAAGCGGCTTACAGATGTACCACAAGATCCTAATAACCTGAAAACAAAGGTTCCCCTTGAAAAGATGAAGAAAACCTATTACCGTGCCCGGGGCTGGAACCCAAAAGGAATTCCCACAGAAGGCACATTGAAAAAACTGAAGTTAGTGGAGAAGTGAGGTGCGAGATAGATGGTACAAGTGAAGCTGTTTGGCCAATTTCGACTGGATACCGGGTTAAAAGAGCTCAATGTGGAGGCTAAAACGGTGCGGGAGCTTTATCCGATTCTTCTTTCCGAGGCAAGGAGGGCAAATCCAGGCACCACTGTTACTGCATCAAATATTGACGGCTGTGTGGTGATGATCAACCATAAGCAAGGTAAGAAAAGCAGCAAACTATCCAATGGTGATACGGTCTATTTGTTGTCACCGGTATGTGGGGGGTAATGATATGGGCGCTTACAGTATTACAGAGGCTTGTGTTGGATGTACCATATGTGCAAAAAATTGTCCGGTACATGCCATTATGGGAAACATAAAGGAAAGACATATGGTGGCCCCGGAAAAATGTATTCGTTGCGGGGTCTGTGGAAAGGTTTGTGCCTATGGGGCAGTTCTCACCGATTTCGGCAAATCGACGGTGAAAGTGCCAAAAACCCAATGGGAGAAGCCTACAGTGAATCGGGAAACTTGTGCCGGATGTTCCGTTTGTATTGCAAACTGCCCGAAGCAATGTCTGGAATTGACACAGCCCGGATTCCATGGAGATATACGGACCATCGCAATGCTTGCCCGGCCAATGGAATGCATCGGTTGTGGCATATGCGACAAGGTATGTCCCATCGGTGCTATTATGATGGTGAAACCCGGCCAAGGGGCCGCTTTTCCGT
>CAYVFH010000123.1:0-2561 GCA_964450985.1 uncultured Oscillospiraceae bacterium
GGTAATGCAATTTTCATAACAACCTCCTGATTTTAATGGCTGGATAGCAACAACTCACTTACAATATATTATACATCGAAAACGGCATATGTCAATAAACCCCTTCAGAGGATACCCCATCTAGGGAGAATCCTATTCCTGAGGCATGAGACATTTTTGTCCTTGCTAAAAGAACATGTGTTCTATATAATAAGGCTACGAAAGGAGGGGTATAGATGGCGATTATGCATGTGGATGCCAATTCAGCATATTTAAGCTGGACAGCGGCTTTCCTGTTGGAGAAGGGAAGGTCTATTGACTTGAGGGATATTCCCTCTGCCATCGGGGGAACTCAAGCCACTCGCCATGGAATTATCCTGGCCCGATCCATTCCTGCCAAAAGAAAAGGAATCCAAACCGGGGAAACAGTGATAGAGGCTCTACAAAAGTGCCCGGGCCTGGTGATTTATCCTCCGAATTATGACTTGTATCTTCTTTGCAGCAATGCCATGGTGGAAATATTAAAGGAGTACAGCGACCAAATTCAACGATACAGCATCGACGAATGCTATCTGGAATGGCGGGGAAACGATGAAGAAGCCATTGAGGTGGCCCATGAAATTCGTCAGCGCATCAAAAGGCGGTTGGGATTTACAGTGAATGTGGGCGTATCCCATAATAAGCTTTTGGCAAAGATGGCCTCGGAGTTGGAGAAGCCGGATCGGGTGCATACATTGTTTCCCTGGGAAGTCGAAGAAAAAATGTGGCCCCTTCCATTGAGAGAACTTTTCATGGTGGGCCATGCTACAGAACAGAAGCTAAAACGGTTGGGGATCCATACCATCGGAGATTTGGCCAGATGCGATTCCCGGTGGCTGAAAGCATGGCTGAAGAGCTACGGTACAATGATTTGGAAGTATGCCAATGGTCAGGACGAAAGCCCTGTGCTGCTCCAACAGGATGTGGTACAGAAGGGAGTAGGAAACAGTATGACCATCTCTTACGATGTGGTTTCAGAGGAGGATGCAAGAGCTTATCTATTGAGCCTGACAGAGCGTGTGGGATTGCGGCTTCGCCGTATGGGAGTACGGGGATCTCTTGTTTCCCTCTGGTTGAAAACCGATACCTTTGCTTGTTTCCGACATCAGCGACAATTGCAGGATTATACGGACTCCACCCAAGAAATCTATGAAATTTTGTGTCAACTGTTTCGAGAATGTTGGCAAGGCCAGCCTCTTCGACAAATGGGAGTAGGGGTGGGAGGATTTCAAAGAAATTTCTGCCGGCAAGTTTCTTTTTGGGATGGGAAGGTGCGGGAAAAAGAAGAAAGATTGGACTGCGCCATGGATCAAATCAGGGAAAGGTATGGAGAAGGATCGGTGATGCGGGCCCGATTTGCGGATGGCGCCCGGAAGCCGCTGGAGGGAGGCGTGAATGAGGGGAATTATATTATGATGGGAGGGTATGGAAGATGAAAATCATCGGTGCACCCATTGATGCCTTGGTTTTTTTTCGAAAAGGAGCGCAACCGGAGCCGTACAAGTTCAAGTACACCGATTCCCGGGGTGAAACGAAAACAGTGGTGATTGGAAAAATTTTAGAGATGGAGGAACAAAAAATTGCGGGAATTCGCGCCCTGGTTTATCGATGCCAAAGCATCATAAGAGGGGAAGAGAAGCGGTATGAGCTAAAATATATCATTTCGGAGTGTCGGTGGGAACTTTACAAGATGTAGGAAAAAGAATGCCGAAGTCCGGAGGCACTATGGTATAATGAAATGACGATATTTTGAGAAATAGGGAGCCAAGAAACGTGAAAAAAATATGGGGCATTGTTTTAGTGATGAGTTTTGTCTTAGGGGGTTTCTTTTGGGTTGCCAATGATTTCCCGGCAGATTATTCTCATGCGGAAGAGATGGCTGAAATCTCTTCTGTGGTGGATACGGAAACCATTTATGCTACCATTCCTTTTTCTCAGGGTGTCAACCAGGCAATGACGGCACTTCATGAAAAATATGTAGAGGAAACTCAGCTAGAAACCATCGGGTTTTCTGTAGATGGAAAACCGATTTTAGCTTTGAAAATTGGCCATGGGCAAGATCGCGCCTTGATACTGGGTGGCATGCATGGAAGAGAGTCTATGACCACTCTTCTTCTATTGGACCAAATGGAGCAGCTTCTTCGGGCATACCAATCGGAGGATCCTTTTCAATATGGAGGATATCAAACCCGAAAGGTTTTGGATGACGTATCTCTTTGGTTTGTTCCGCTTTTAAATCCTGACGGTGCAGAAATTGCCATGCACAGAGGCAAAACCATTCAGAATCAGGAGCTCTTGCAAAGAGTGACAAGAGGAGAAAAAAGTCTTGATTCATGGAAATCCAATCTGAACGGGGTAGATATCAACCGAAATTTTACGAGGGACAAGGTGTCTGTTGTGGAATCTCCGGGAGCAGCCTTTTATCCGGGAAAGAACCCTTTTTCCGAGCCGGAGACCCGGGCTATTCGCGATTTCACGTTAAGAGAAGATATTCAGGGAGTATTAAATGTTCATGCCGCGGGGGAAATCATTTATTGGGATCC
>CAYVFH010000124.1:0-2533 GCA_964450985.1 uncultured Oscillospiraceae bacterium
GTACACATATGCAGACGCTTCAAAAGTTACTGGAAGCGTTGGAGAGCATGACCAACAATGAAGCTTCTATGGATCTGCTTCCAGAAGATTTTTTGGAAGAATTAGAGCTCGAAGTGGAATAGACGGATATCAAATAATCATTACGGGAGCGGGCGCAATGGTTGCGCCCGTTATCCCGTTACAAAGGAGGGGATACATATGTTAGAGTTTGATTTTGATAAAATGTTGTACACCATTTTGCCTCATCAAAATTCCAAGGAGGATCTTGTCCATATTCTTCAACAGCACCCGGAAGTGAAATTTGTTTCCTTGGTGGGGCTGGATATTGGCGGCCACGACACCGACGAAAAAATACCGGTAGCGGCCTTTTTGGAGGATATCGACAAGATTCTTACTTCTGGTGTCCAAACGGACGGTTCCAGCGTACATCTTCCCGGAATTGCCGATCTTCACAATGCCAAGGTGGACATTGTGCCGGATCTTTCCGTGAATTGGTATGTAGACCATAATTTTATTAACCGGGATGTGAAAACCGGATTGCCCATCGGCACTCTTCGGATTCCTTCGTTTTTAGTGCATAATGATACCTCGGACGTGGGTTCCCGTGTTATCTTAAGGGATATGGTAAAAAACTTTAAACAGGACCTGCTATTATTAATGAAGGAAAATCCCTATGTGCTGGAGACGGTGGGGATTTCTTTGGTGGAGGATATTGAAGATTTAGAGCTGACCTGTGCCACGGAGCTGGAGTTTTGGGTGAAAACGCCGGATGATAAGGCAGATCGAGAACAGCTCACTACCGCCCAATCCATGAAGGAACAGTATTGGAAAAGAACCATCGGCCCGGTGCGAACCGCATTAGAGCGTTCGTTGATGGTATTGGATCGATACGGATTCTGTGTGGAAATGGGTCATAAGGAAGTAGGGGGCGTCAAGGCCAAACTGGGAAACAGTGGAAATTATGACCATATCATGGAGCAATTGGAAGTGGATTGGCGGTATGCGGATGCTCTTCAGGCTTCGGATAACGAAAACCAGGTAAAATACGTCATTAAGGATATATTTACACTCCATGGGCTGGAGGTTACCTTTATGGCCAAGCCCATCGAGTCGGTAGCCGGTTCCGGAGAGCACACCCATATGGGGATTGCTGCCAGATTAAAGAACGGGAAGGTAGTGAACCTGTTTTCCCCGAAAAACGGAGACAAGGAGTTTCTCAGCCCCATAGGCTATGGAGCATTGATGGGGATTTTGAAGAATTATGAAGTCATCAATCCCTTTGTCAGCTCTTCCAACGATGCATTCAACCGATTAAAGCCGGGCTATGAAGCTCCTGTGTGTATTGTCAGTTCTCTGGGACATTCTGTGGAGCTACCTTCTCGAAATCGAACGGTGCTAATTGGACTGGTCAGAGATCCCAGAAATCCACTAGCTACCCGTTTCGAACTGAGAGCCCCCAACCCCAAAAGCAACACCTATCTGGTGATATCGGCGGCTTATATGGCGATGTTAGATGGTATTAAGGCAGCGCTAGAAGAGGGAAAGACTTCTCAAGAGCTGTATGCATCCATTAGCAAAAGATATGGAGAAGAGGATTTTTACCTGGATACGGACCGGGAGTATCGCAGCGAAAAAGACCTTTTCGATGAATATACTCCGGAGCAAAGAGACAAATTGTTTGGGGTGGCCCCCCGAACGGTGTGGGAAAACATTCAGGCTTTTGGAAAATATCCGGATAAACTGGAAATATTTATGCGAGATGATGTGATGCCCCTTACCACCCTGGATTCCTATCGACAGGCCATTCTGGAGGTGTGGGCCCGAGAACTTCATAATCGAATCATTCCGGAAACCATGGATTTGGTGCGAGAGTGTAAGAAACTCCACCATGATGAAGATTGTGTGGACTTCGATATTGCCAACTGGAAATCCATCCAGGATATGCGTATTTACCTGGGTCAGGACACGCTAACAGAAAGATGCTTACTGACTCGGATCAAAGATGCCCTGGACCAAGATGATTACGATACGGCCAGTAACTTGCAGATTGAAATGCAGGAAGTGGTGGATCGAATGGTAAACCGGTATATCATTTACAAGAAGAACTTGTTTTAAATAGAAGCCAATAGTATGGGAGATGATTACATATGTTAGACATCAAGCGAATTCGAGAAAACTATGAAGAGGTACGGCAAGCCGTTGAATCACGAATGAACGGCAGTTTTGGGTTGGAAGCCATTCCCCAGCTGGACGAAAAGCGGAGGGCCTTGCTCTCTCAAGTGGAAGCTATGAAGTACAAGCAAGGGCAGGATTCCAAGCAGATTCCCGTGATGAAAAAGGAAGGGCAAGACACTTCGGAGCTAATGAAGGAGATGAAAACCCTTTCGGAGCAGATTAAGGAATTGGACCTTCAGGTAACCCAAATCGAAGAGGATATAAAGACGGCCCTTCTCAATATACCAAATATGCCGAATCCATCTGTACCTGTGGGGAAAGACGATACGGAAAATGTGGAGATTCGAAGGTGGGGAGA
>CAYVFH010000125.1:0-2520 GCA_964450985.1 uncultured Oscillospiraceae bacterium
GGTTTTTCTCACCGTTTACTTTAAGTCCAGAAAGCCGAAAAACAAACAGCCCTAAGACTTAAAAATAAACGAGAGCCAAATACCTCATGATTCAAAAATTACGGAGTCGGGTACCTTCTCTTAGGTAGGAAGGTACCCGACCCTATTATTCCCTGACCCCGAAATCTATGACCGGGAAATCTATTTCTTCTTCATGGACAGCCCGATTTTATTTCGTTCCAAATCGATGGCCAATATCCGCACTTGGACTGTGTCTCCCACAGAAACCACATCCATGGGGTGCTTCACAAAACGGTCCGCCAGCTCCGAAATATGAACCAGCCCGTCGTTTTTCAGCCCAATATCCACGAAGGCACCGAAGTCTACCACATTTCTTACGGTTCCCGTCAACTCCATGCCAATCTTCAAGTCTTCTATTTTTCGCACATCGTTTCGGAAGACCACACCGGGAGCTTCTTCTCTGGGATCTCTCCCGGGCTTTTTGATTTCCGCGATGATATCTCGTAAGGTCGGCAGCCCCACTTCGATAACCTTCCCCAAGGCTTCCAGGGAATCGGGCCACTTGTCTTTTAGGCGCTCCTCCATATCTACTACCCCCCTTGAATTCGAAGGAAACCGGCACATTGGCGATAGGTTTTTTCTCCCAGCTTCCCCACCTTTTTCAGCTCTTTTCGATCCTTGAAAAGTCCTTTTTCTTCCCGATAAGCCACGATATTCTTGGCAATACCCATATTGATTCCCGCCACATAAGACAACAAGGAAGGTGAGGCGGTGTTCAAATCCACACCCACCCGGTTTACGCAGTCCTCGATGACACCAGTGAGAGCCTTTTCCAGCATTCCCTGATTTACATCATGCTGATACTGGCCCACGCCGATGCTTTTGGGCGGAATCTTCACCAATTCCGCCAGAGGATTCTGAAGCCTTCTGCCCAAAGACATGGCTCCTCTTGTGGTAACATCCAAATCCGGGTACTCATCACTTGCTACTTTGGATGCGGAGTACACGGAAGCTCCCGCTTCATTGACAATAGTATAGGAAATGTCCAGATTGTTCTTATGAATAAAGTTGGCCACCACTTCCTCCGTCTCCCGGGAAGCAGTTCCGTTGCCGATTACCATTACATTGATCTTGTATTTTTCCACAAGGTCTTGGAGGATTTTCTCCGTACCTTGAATATCCTTCCTTGGTTCCGTAGGGTACACGGTAGTATGGGCCAATAGACTGCCGGTTTCATCCAACACCGCCACCTTGCATCCCGTTCGAAACCCGGGATCCAAGCTGATGATTCTGGCTCCCTTTACCGGGGGAACCATCAACAACTTCTCTGTATTCTTGGCAAATATCTTTACCGCTTCCTTCTCTGCCCGCTCCGTCAGCAGGGTTCGAATTTCTCTTTCAATGGAAGGCGCCATCAACCGTTTATATCCATCCTTGATGCAGTCCATCAAAAGCGGGTGGAAGATAGAAGTTTCGGAACGAATCACCTGTTGCTCCAGATCATGAATAATCTCATCCACGGGGGCCACAATCTTCACCTTCAGCTTCTTTTCTTTTTCCCCCCGGTTAATGGCCAGCACTCTATGGTTGGGGATTTTAGAAACACCTTCCTGGTATTGGTAGTATCCTTCGTAAGGGGTCTTTTCCTCCATATCCACCCCTTCGCTTGCCATCATGCCAGCGCTCATGGTTCTGCCCCGAGCCTGTGTCATGAAATCGGCATCGTCTGATATTCTCTCTGCCAGAATATCCATGGCCCCCTCCAGAGCCTCTTGCGCCGTCATGGACTCCTGAAAGTCCAGATATTCTTTATGCTGTTCCAAATGGGCCATGGCCACATCTTCCGGGTACCCTTCCGTCATTTCCTGGGCCCAAATAATGTGGGCCAAGGGCTCCAGCCCCAGGTCTCTGGCCTTGGAGGCCCGGGTAGATTTCTTCTTTTTGAAAGGCTTGTACAGATCCTCCACTCTCTGAAGGATTTCCGCATTTTCAATGTCCCTTTGGAGCTCTTCTGTCAGTTTTCCCTGTTCCTCAATAAGACGAAGTACCTCCTCTTTTCTGGCCTCTAAGTTTTTTAGATACTCCAGCTTTTCCTCCAACTCCCGAAGCACCACATCCGAAAGTCCGCCGGTGAGTTCTTTTCGATACCGGGCGATAAAGGGAATGGTATTTCCTTCTTCAATGAGAGCCACCGTACTTTCTACCTGGCTCTTGGAAATATTCAGATCTTTTACTAGTTGGTCAAGTACATTCATCCTAACACCCCACTGTATGATTTTTTTCGCCATAGCTCCCCGTAAAGTTCCACCCGGCAAAAGCACAGCGATGACATATATCATTCTACCACAGCATACTTTCAAATACCCGTCTCCCTACCAATTTGCACCTTTTTTTTCGTGCAAACTTGCACATCGGCAAAATCCTATGCTATTATGATTGCGATTACAAGATGCCCGGAGAATGGGCGGTTTTAAACGGGTTTTCCACTCAAGGAGTATCATTTTATGCGAAGCCTGAATG
>CAYVFH010000126.1:0-1914 GCA_964450985.1 uncultured Oscillospiraceae bacterium
CAATTAGCCAATGCCCCCCTGTATGTGGTTCACGTATCAGCCCGGGAGGCTTTGGAGGAAATCAAGAAAGCCAATCACAGTGGTCAACAAATATTCGGGGAAACCTGTTCTCACTACTTGGTGCTGGATACAGAAGATTTGGCTAAGCCCAACTTTGAAGGCGCGAAATACGTATGTTCACCTGCCTTGCGAACGGAAGAACACCGTGCAGCTTTATGGGAGGCCATCGATAAAAAATGGCTCAACGCGGTGAGCTCGGATCATTGTGGCTTTGATTTCAAAGAGCAGAAGCATATGGGGTACGGGGAAGGAAAATCCTTTGCGGATATTCCTAACGGAGCACCCAGTTTACAGAACCGATTGAATATCCTGTGGACCTATGGGGTGGAAGAAGGTCGAATTTCCCGGTCTCGTTTGGTGGATTTGTTTGCCACCATGCCGGCAAAGATTAACGGGCTTTCTAAGAAAGGCCAATTAGCGGTAGGTTTTGATGGGGACGTGGTAGTGTTCGACCCCGCGTATGAAGGAGTGATTCAAGCCGCCAATAATTTGGAGGGAGTGGATTACTGTCCTTTTGAAGGATTCCAACAGAAGGGCCGTGCTGAGACCGTATTCTTGCGTGGTCATAAAGTAGTGGACAGGGGACAGTACATTGGAGAAAAGGGCCAGGGCCAGTTCGTACCCGGCCAGCCTTTCGGAGCGGCATATGAAAAGTAGTGATTCTTGGATTCGGGTGAATGGGCCGCGACTCCTGAAGGATTTAGAAAAAATGAAGGAGAAGACGGAGACCCCTGGAAAGGGGGTCACCCGTTTTTCTTATGGTGCCATGGATCGGGAAGCAAGAGCCTACTTGGTGGATATTGGCCAGTCTTTTGGGTTATCCACTGAGACGGATCCAGTGGGAAATATGTTCTTCCGCTTTCCGGAGGACCAGGGGAAACCCGTTATTCTGGCAGGCTCTCATATAGACACAGTACAAAACGGTGGCTGGTTGGATGGAATATATGGGACACTTTCTGTCCTGGAAGCCATGCGAAGAATTCGGGAAGAAGAAATGGATTGCGGTAAACCCATCCAGTTGGTGGTGTTTGCGGAAGAGGAAGGCTCTAACTTTGGCTCTACCCTCGCCGGCAGCAAGTTTTTGACGGGGAAATATGGGCCAGAGAATCTGAAATTATTGAAAACACAAGAGGGTGTTTCTCTGGGTGAAATTCTTGAAAAAGAAGGGTATCCCCCCTATAACCCAAACATGATGCCGGACTGGCGCCGCATTCAGGGGATGCTGGAGCTTCACATTGAGCAAGGGCCTGTATTGGCCCGGCGAGGAATCGGCATTGGAATTGTGAACCGGATTTATGGCATGAAGGTGGTTGAGTTCACCTTTGTTGGGGTGGGCAATCATGCCGGCGCATCGCCCATGGAAGGAAGGCAAGATGCATTGGTGGCGGCGGCAGCCGGTATCCTGGAGGTAGAGTCTTGCGGAATTGAGCTGGGCCAAGGACAGGCAGTGGCCACGGTGGGCAAAATTCAGGTTTTGCCTAATGGGTCCAACGTAATTCCCCAGCAAGTGACCTTCACCGTGGAGGTTCGATCCGCCAATGAAGAAGCCATTCATGCCATAATGGAAGAGATTCAACGGCGGGTGGAAGAAATATGTAAAAGGAGAAATATCCGCTGTCTTTATCGTGAAGTGGCTTTCTCCAAACCGGATTCCATGAATCCCAGGATGGTGGCATTGTTGGAGGAAACAGCCCACCGGATGGGAGAACCTTATCTCATAATGAACAGTGGGGCGGTTCACGATGCTTGCATGTTGGCGCCCTTTGTACCCACGGGCATGATTTTTGTGCCTAGCATGGGAGGCAGAAGCCATGTGCCACAGGAAGACACAAGACCGGAAGATTTAATAAAAGG
>CAYVFH010000126.1:1990-2518 GCA_964450985.1 uncultured Oscillospiraceae bacterium
TTGGCGGCCCTCCTCCAATTAGCGGATTGCAAGTAAAAGTCTTTTATGGCATACTAATGATTGTAACAAGAAGGACGGCAGAAAACAGCAGTCCTTCCACTAAGGGCGATTAACTCAGCTGGTAGAGTGCCATCTCGACAAGGTGGAAGTCGTTGGTTCGAGTCCAATATTGCCCACCAAAAAAAGACGTCTTCCTGAGGAATGCGTCTTTTTATATGGGATTTACTTCGGTTCAGAGTAACCATTCGGAAACAAACATTTTTATTAGAAGCCCAGCTCCTCGCCTATAATAATGACATGAAAATCTCCGGCTACTGGCTGTTTGTGGTAGATGGCGGTAATGTTACAATTTCGGTGTTGAGAATTACACTCCTGACATAGTCCGGTTTTATTGCAGCTCAACGCATGGTCATATTTAATGTTGTTCATTTGGGCCGCTTCATCTCGAATCCGCACCAACCCATTTTCCACATCCCGCACCAGCTTGTTAGCCCCGGCGATGAAAATCATCCTTTCGGACCCATAAAT
>CAYVFH010000127.1:0-1127 GCA_964450985.1 uncultured Oscillospiraceae bacterium
ACCCAGTAATCTTCCTGGTTACTCCATACTCGAAGTACATAATTGATGGCATTGTCTCCATGCCCGGAAACCGCCACAAAAGGTTCCGGGTTTTTTAGTGCCAACGGGTGAGAGATGGCTACCTCCCGAAGAATTTCTTTTACGTGAGCTGTATTGGCCTCGTAAGAAGCGGTGAAAGTAAAATCCACTCTTCGTACCGGCTCTTTGGAGTAGTTTATCACGGTGGCATTGGCTAATTTCCCGTTGGGCATGGTGATGGTTTTTTTATCAAAGGAGGTGATGGTGGTGTAGAGAAGGTCGATTTTTTCCACCAGACCGGAGACTTCCAAATCTTCGATATAGTCTCCCTTTTTGAAGGGCTTCGAAAACAGGATAATAATGCCTCCCGCAAAATTGGAGAGACTGTCTTTCAAAGCCAACGCGATGGCTACGCCGGCAGCACCCAGCGCGGTAATAAAGGCGGTAATGGGAACGCCCATCCAACTGAGGATGGTGAGCAACAGCAATATCCAAAGTACAATTCGCACCGTATTAAAAATGAAGGGATGGAGTAATTCGTCCAACGTGCTTTTGGCAAGAGCCTTTCGAATCATCCGCTTCGCTACTCGAATAATAATCCACCCTGCGAATAAAAGGAGGACAGCCACTACCAGCTTGGCCAAAAGCCCCCCCGCTAGAATCCAGGTCATAATTGCATTTGATCCAAAGTTATCGAATGTCATATATTCATTCCTCCTTAAAAAACATGGTATCGGAAAGAGCTCCCTGGCGAATTTCATCGATGCCCTGGTTGGCCAAAGCATCTGCCCGATGATTCTTTTCCGTGATGTAGAGAAACTCTTCGTATGTAAAATCTGCCCCATTCCATTCCAGGAATTGTTCATACCCCTTTTGCAGCAGCGCCTCTCCTTGGCGCAAGCTCACATGTCCCTTCACCCGGTAAAAGTCCATTTGATGCCGCGACAAATATACCAACAAAGGTTCCCATAAATCTTTGTTTTCCACCGGCTTTTTGGCTTTGGTACGCCACCCGTTGTTTTGCCACTCCAAGTACCATTTTTTCCGAAAACAATCCATCAGATATGCGGAATCAGAAAAAACACGAATGTGTTGATTCTCCTTGGTGA
>CAYVFH010000127.1:1137-2489 GCA_964450985.1 uncultured Oscillospiraceae bacterium
CGCTGGCCGCCAAATAGC
Source organism: uncultured Oscillospiraceae bacterium (assembly GCA_964450985.1). Taxonomy (GTDB): domain Bacteria; phylum Bacillota; class Clostridia; order Peptostreptococcales; family Anaerovoracaceae; genus JAAZGD01. The sequence continues at coordinate 1,156 of CAYVFH010000127.1, forward strand.
TCTTTTTGAGCCGGGCCGAATTCCAGAATGGCTCCCCAACCGCCGATATTTTCTTGGTTTTGATTGCCGGAGCAGGCTCCGTCCGTATAAATATTTAATGGTTTCATAGAGGTATTGTACACCAGGACCCCAACCTGGCGCAACCGTGGGGGCCCAACCTGGCGCAACCGTTGGTACCCGACCCCAGTCCGACCCTCATCCGACCCTCATCCGACCCCGGGACACAGTTCCGGTCATTGGATGTAAAGCCAGTTTAATTCCATTGTAATACGGCTGTAACATTGGTATGGTATATTGAACCTGTATGATAGGGAGAAGTGTCATGTTTTATCAGAAAACAGCCAACAATTCCATAAGCAAAAGAGGACTGGCAGTGCTACTCATTGTAGTGCTGATGTTTGCCATGTGTTCCTTTTTCTCCCTCACCGAAGCCTACGGCGCAGAGGATCCGGCCGTAACCGTGGTGAATCCTATGGATGGTTCCACCGTATATTCCAGCAGCTTGCTGATTTCCGTCAAACTGACGGCGCCGGAAACCATTCGGGTGAATCTATATAAGCAGGTAAAAAATGATGTCGAGGGCAAGCCAGTGCCGCTAACCATTGATGAATGGAACAAAGTGCAGTCGGAAAAAACCGCCATTGTTTCCGGTGCGGCCATTGCAACAGAACCCTCCATTCAAGTGTTACAGGGATGGGTGATGGATACCGTTTTCTTTACTTCCACCAACAATCTGGCTTTCTTCACAAAAAAAGTGGAGAACCTTTCGGGGGGCGTATACAAGGTGAAGATTGATACCATGGGGTCTGGAGATGCGGTTCTCTATACCACGGAACAAGTGGTGTTCATTAAGGAAAAGGCGGCACAGCCGGTTCAGGCCAATGTTTTTGAAAACTCTCAGACCGGTACGGTCAGCTTTCTTCAAAACCTGCTAAAATCCATTTTCGGGAGGTAGTCTCTTTCGGGAGGTTGGGGGAGAGAAGAAGGAATGAAGGAACCCGGTACGAAAGGAACCACCAAGGAATTTATAAAAAGCGTGATGATGGTAGTATTGTTCTTGTCAACAATACTACTTTTGTATGTTTTTTGGGAGGATATCAATCCCGGGCAGATGACTCTGGGAGAACTGACGGAGCAGGAATCGGTGCATCCGCTTATCGAGCCGGCGGAGGTTTTGGCTCCGGACGAGTTGCAACTATCCTACGGCGATGGAAGTTACGGGGTCATCACCGGCGACACCCGGTCCTATTGGTGGACTTCTCAGGACCCAAGTCAGGGTCCCACCTTTTCTTATAGTGTGCGAGAGTTCTTTCAGGAACAAGATATATTTGTGG
>CAYVFH010000128.1:0-2485 GCA_964450985.1 uncultured Oscillospiraceae bacterium
CCTGGAATGGCTTTTAAAGTTCATGAACCGGATTCGGAAACCGGCATTGGGGAGCTTTGCGTAAAGGGCGGCAACGTGATGCTGGGCTATTACAATAATCCGGAAGCCACGGCGGAGGTTCTGAGAGACGGATGGTTCCATACGGGAGATTTGGGCTTCGTCGATAAAGACGGATACATCCATTTGACGGGACGAAAAAAGAATGTAATCATCACTGCCAACGGGAAGAACATCTATCCGGAAGAGTTGGAATTTTTGCTAGGGCAAATACCGTTGGTATCCGAATCCATGGTTTGGGGTTTTAATGAGTCGGGGAAAGACACCTCTATCATTGCCACGGTCAGGTTGGACGAGGAGGAATTGGCGGAGGTTACTGATGGTAAGGCGCTCTCCGATTTTACCGACGAAGAATTGGAAATCATATTGTGGAAGGAAGTTGACGTTATCAATCAAGAACTGCCGGTTTGGAAAAAGGTGAAGAGACTGGTAGTGAAAAGAGATGAATTTGATAAAACCACGGGCAAGAAAATTAAAAGGTATGTGGATTCCAACAAGGGGAAATAGGGGATAAGCAGCCGGGGATCATTTGAAAAAAAGGATAAAAGGATAAAGGATGAGAAATGGATAGATATCCCCAAGTGGAAGTAAATGTAGCAAAGCTTCGCCATAATGTGGAGGAGATTGTAAAGCTGGGAAAAAGCCGTGGGGTAGAAATCGCGGGTGTCATCAAGGGGTTCACAGGCATACCTGAGGGTGTAAAAGCTTTCGAAGAAGGGGGGTGTACTCTGATTGGTTCTTCCCGATTGGAGCAGTTGGAAGGTGCTCGGCGAGCCGGATGTTCCCTACCTCTCATGCTGATACGAATCCCCATGTTATCAGAGGTGGAAGAAGTGATTTCCTTGACGGATATGAGCTTAAACAGTGAGCGAGAGGTACTGAAAGCTCTAAACCGTGAGGCGGAACGGCAAGGAAAGACCCACGGTATTATTCTCATGGCGGATCTGGGAGATTTAAGAGAGGGTTTTTGGGACAAAGGCCAGCTACTGGATGTGGCGGAGGAAGTGGAAACCCAATGGCATCATCTGACGTTGGAAGGGATTGGAACCAATGTGGGATGTTACGGCTCCGTCAGTGCAACGCCGGAAAAATTACAGGAGCTGGTGGACTTGGCCGAAAGGGTGGAAGAGAGGATACAACGGAAGCTCCGTTATGTCTCCGGTGGAGCCACATCCTCCATACCACGACTAATGGAAGATAACATGCCGGAAGGAATCAATATGATCCGGGTTGGCGAAGGAATTATATTGGCCAAGGATCTTCGGGATTTATATGGGTATGATATGAGTTTTATGTATCAAGACGCGTTTACCTTGAGAGCCGAGGTGATTGAAGTCAAGGAAAAGCCCACATATCCCCAGGGGAAGATTATGTTTGATGCTTTTGGTAACCAGCCGGAATATGAAGACCGGGGTATCCGCAAGCGGGCATTGTTGGGCATGGGCAAAGTGGACTATGCCTACCCGGAAAGCATTTTTCCTCGCAAAAAGGGGGTGGAGGTCCTGGGAGCATCCAGCGATCATACCATTATCGATATTGAGGATTGTCCAGACCCGGTTCAAGTGGGAGACGTATTGGAATTTGATTTGTGCTATGCCAGCATTGTCTTTGTGACCAACTGCCCCAATGTTCGGATTGTGGTAAAAGACCAGTAGACATTGTCCATGAATCTCCGGGTTCGTAAGATGGCGCATAGGAAATACAGATTGTGAACGGAAAATAATAGGTAAAAGATAGAAAAGGCAGGCCCTGGTGGCCTGCCTTTTCCGGTGTAATTTTGTTCACAGTCATTCACTTCCCAAAGGAGTTGAGACCGGTGTTTTATGAAATAATTTGAGGGAGAAGGGCATCACCGCATATAGAATGCCAATCAGTACCAACATACTTCCCAGTAGAAAGTTCATGGAAATGGTTTCCCCTAAAATGAATACACCTAACAGTGTAGCGACCATAGGTTGTACCGGTAAGAAGAGAGAACCGGTTCCGGCATCCAGGAGGGATAGGCCCTTGTTCCAGGCATATAAAGCGCCTGCTGTGCACACAATCCCGATAAATAAAACCCAACCCACCAGTTCAAAAGTGACCACACTGAAGGAGAAACCTATCATGGAGATTTCCACAAAGGCAGTGGGAACGGCTAAGGCCAAACCCAGTGCCATGCTGTAGATGGTGACGGAAAGTGCATCGTATTTTAAGCAAGCCTTTCTCATCATCAGTGATCCAAAACTCCAGGCGGTGACGGAGCCAAGATTGATGATGATTCCCAGAAAATCACCGGAAGAAACACCACCGATTATCACAGCAGCCCCCAAGACGGTGATGGCTACAGACAAAAGTTTTTTACCGGTAAGGATCTCGCCCAACAAAGGAACCGCCAAAAGTACCATAATAATGGGGTTCATGGCATTCAGCAAGGAAGCCAGAGAAG
>CAYVFH010000129.1:0-2436 GCA_964450985.1 uncultured Oscillospiraceae bacterium
GGATGCCAGAGTGGAAAGCCAGTACCAAACCCATCATGTGGAAGGAGCCCGGAACATTCCTCACGAAAAATTGCGGCAGGAGGCAGACACGTTGGATAAGAATCAGATTACCGTCACCTATTGCAATAAGGGGAATACTGGGAATGCCGCTCAGAATATACTAATCAACCGAGGTTTTAAAAAAGTCTATAACATTTCCGGAGGCCACAGAACTTATGAAAAACGACTTTTGATAAAGGGCCCCCCGAAGAAATAATGGGTTGATCTAAAAAACCTGCTTACTCAGCAGGTTTTTTGTTTGGGAGGTGTTGACAAGAAGGGGAAAGCAGCATATCATATTACAATATATGAATATGTTAATATAGAGCAAATAAAATTTCCCATCTCAAATAGCGAGTAGGAGGCGATGGCATGAATCGACTAGTCAATATATTTAAGGTGCTTTCCGATGAAACCAGATTACGAATACTAATGCTTCTTTTTCAAGAAGAACTTTGTGTATGCCAATTGAGCGGCATTCTGGATGTGCCTCAACCCCGCGTGTCCCAGAGCTTGTCCAAGATGCGGGATATGGGATTGGTTTCGGATGAGCGTCAGGAGAAGTATATTTTCTATTCTCTAAAAAAAGACGATGCTACATTAACGAGTGCTCTTAAAAATATATTGGATCAGATTTCTTCTTATCCCCAATTGGGAGAAGACCAAAAGGGGTTAAAGGATAAGATGTATTATTTGGAAAATTGCGGCACGAGTTGTAAACGGTAATCGAGGGGAGAGCACATGATTGTCTTGGATTTCTTAAATCGTCAATTATTGAAGATGGAGTGGCTTTACAATCTAGTAGAGAACTTGGTAGTGGATGTATTTGGTTTGGACATGGAGTCCAGAGTGGGGGGGAGTCTTCACTTCTACCTTTATGATGTGGTGAAAATATTTATTCTACTATCCGTCCTTATCTTTACCATCTCTTATGTGCAAAGTTTTTTCCCGCCGGAACGAACCAAGCGAATCTTAGGAAGATATAAAGGAATTGGAGCCAATACCCTGGCTGCATTGTTGGGTACGGTAACCCCTTTCTGCTCTTGTTCTTCCATTCCCCTATTTATCGGGTTTACCAACGCAGGACTTCCTATCGGAGTCACGTTTTCCTTCCTAATTTCCTCGCCCTTGGTTGATTTGGCTTCTATGCTACTTTTGGCCAGTATCTTCAACATGAAGATTGCGGTGGCCTATGTGCTGGTGGGACTGGTGTTGGCAGTAGTAGGGGGGACTATCATCAGCAAGGCCAAGTTGGAAAGCTATGTGGAGCCTTTTGTTTTTAATAACCCAGTGATGGAGATGGAACAGGAAGAGCTGACCACCAAAGATCGGATGGGATATGCCAAGGAGCAGGTGAAGGATATTGTAAAGAAGGTATGGCTCTATATTCTAATTGGTGTAGGAATTGGCGCCTTAATTCACAACTGGATCCCGGAAGAGATGATTTCCGTGATTCTGGGTCAAGACAAATGGTATTCCGTGTTGGTAGCCACCGTAGTGGGCATTCCCATGTATGCCGACATCTTCGGAACCCTTCCCATTGCAGAAGCATTGGTGTACAAAGGGGTGGGAATTGGAACCGTACTATCCTTTATGATGGGCGTTACCGCTTTGTCACTACCCTCCATGATTATGTTGAAAAGAGTGGTAAAAACCAAACTGTTGGTGGTGTTCTTTGGTGTAGTGGCCATTGGCATCGTAATCATCGGATATGTTTTTAACGCAATGGGGCACTTGTTCCTGTAAAGGGGAAGAATCTAGAAACCCCAAGAAAAATAGCGGTACAAAAATTAGTAAAATAAATGGAAAGAGGTGAATCGAATGAACCATGAGTCCTGCTGCGGATGTGGATGTAATGCCGGGGAATATACAAAAAATGTACTGGTAGAGTACTTATACCTGGACTTAAACACTTGTGATCGATGTATTGGCACGGACCAGGAACTGGAGGAGGTTGTCTCGATTATAACCCCCGCCTTGAAACTGGCCGGGTATTCTGTAGAGACTCAAAAGGTCGAAATTGCCACGAAAGAGTTGGCGGAGAAGCATCGTTTTCTTTCTTCTCCTACTATCAGAGTGAATGGAAAAGATATTTGCCAAACAGTCTCTGAAAGTGACTGTGGTTGCTGTGGAGAAATCAGCGGAACCCAAGTGGATTGTCGGGTTTTTGAATACGGAGAAGAGACTTTCGAAGTACCGCCGAAAGAAATGCTGGCATCCGCCATTCTACAAGAAATCTTTGGGAGGCCGGGAGAAAGCGGTGGTTGTCACACCGAAGAAGAGTATGCAGTACCAGATAATTTGAAATCCTTTTTCCAAGGGAAAGAGGAAAAGCAATGCGCCTGCCAAGAGAGTTGTTGTTAAGAAAGGCCCCTTTAGGGGATGTAAATTTATAGA
>CAYVFH010000130.1:0-2413 GCA_964450985.1 uncultured Oscillospiraceae bacterium
TTCTCATCGACGGGTCTCCTTTGCCCTTGTTGATTTGGCTGACTGTGATTGTGGCTTTTGGAACTGATATTTTTGCGTACTTTACCGGATATCTTTTTGGAAAACACAAATTGTGTCCTTCCATTAGCCCCAAGAAAACAGTGGAAGGGGCCGTGGGAGGTTTGTTAGGTAGTATGGTTTTAACCTTGGCATTTTTGTACTTTTTCTCCCCCGATTTGTTGCTACATGGAATATGGATTGGGTTCGTTGGAAGCCTATTATCTCAGGTGGGGGATTTGGTGGCATCCATGTTCAAGCGAAAGTTGGGGATCAAGGACTATGGGACATTGATTCCCGGACACGGAGGAATTTTGGATCGATTCGATAGTGTTCTTTTTACCGGTCCATTTATATATTATTCCATTCTTTGGGTATTGATAAGTTAGGGGTATTTGATGAAAAGAATTTGCGTATTGGGGAGCACAGGATCTATTGGTACCCAAGCCCTTCAATTGGTGGAACAGAATAGAGACCGATATCAGGCAGCTGTGTTAACATGTGCCACCCAGGTACCGCTACTTATGGAGCAAATTGCAAAGCATTCACCGGAGGCGGTGGTGGTAGGGACCCAGGAACAAGCAAAAGATGTGCAAGGGCATTTCCCCCACTTGACGGTGCTATGGGGTCCGAAAGGACTTCGGGAGGTGGCCTCTTTTTCCTGGGACATGATTCTCAATGGATTGGTGGGGATTAGCGGATTGGCCCCCACATATTATGGGATACAAGGGGGCAATACCATCGCCCTGGCTAACAAAGAAACCCTGGTGGCAGGTGGATCATTGATTATGAACTTGGCGAAGGAAAAGCATGTGCCCATTTTGCCGGTAGATAGTGAGCACAGTGCTATTTTTCAGTGTTTGATGGGAAATACCGGCGAGCATCCTCGCCGTTTGATTTTAACCGCGTCCGGCGGACCATTCCGAGGGAAAACCTGGGAAGAACTAAAAAACGTGACCCTGGAGGATGCTCTTTGTCATCCCAATTGGAAAATGGGAAAGAAAATCACCGTGGATTCAGCTACCATGATGAATAAAGGCCTGGAAATCATAGAGGCACACTGGCTGTTTCATGTGGATTGGGATAAAATTGAAGTGCTGGTTCATCCCCAAAGCATCGTCCATAGCATGGTGGAATATGAAGATGGATCCGTGATGGCGCAGATGGGGTATCCGGACATGAAAATACCCATTGGATTGGCCTTTTCTTATCCCCACCGTCTTCCTATGGGAGAAAGTGGCATTGATTTCTTGAAGGATGCCAATGTACTCTCATTTGAGAAAGTAGATGAAGGGGCCTTCCCTTGCATGTCTCTGGCCAAGGAGGCCGGAAAAAAAGGGAAAAGCTATCCTGTGGTATTGAATGCTGCCAATGAAGTGTTGGTCTACCGGTTCTTAAAAGGGGAAATTCCCTTTGTGGATATTCCTAGTCAGCTGCTGAAAATTTTAGAGCGACATGAACCTTTCCAGCCGGCTGGGTTGGAGGATATACTAGAGCTAGACCGAGAAGTGAGGAATCAAATATGACCATTGTGTATGCTGTTATTATATTTGCCATATTAATATTTGTTCATGAGTTGGGTCATTTTGTGACAGCCAAGATTTTTGGCGTTAAAGTAAATGAGTTTGCCATCGGCATGGGCCCCGCTTTATTCAAGTACCAGAGAGGCGAAACACTTTACTCGGTTCGAGCCATTCCCATCGGAGGTTATTGTTCTTTGGAGGGTCAGGATGAGGATTCTCCGGATGAAAAATCCTTTCACAAGAAACCGGCTTGGCAACGAGCCATTATCCTAGCTGCCGGATCTTTGATGAATGTGGTTCTGGCCATCATCATTTTGTCCTCTATTTTGCTAGCTATGGGGTACCCTTCGACTACCATTGAACAGGTTTCCAAGGGAAGTCCTGCTGAGGCTGCCGGTCTCATGGCTGGTGACCGAATTCTATCCATTGAAGGGATGAACATTCAATCTTGGGAAGAGATACCTGTGGCGGTGGGGGAACGACAGCCGGGTGAAGAGGTGACTTTATCCATCTCCAGAGAGGGCGCCATTCTTACCTTGACTACGGGAACCTATGCTGGTGAAGATGGGCGTACGGTGATGGGGATTGCACCTGCATTTGAGAAGAAGCCCTTCCGTTCACTTCTGGACGGAACCAAATCCACATGGAACATGACGGTTTCCATGATAGAGATTTTAAAGCAATTATTTACGGGAGAGGTTCCGGCAACAGAGCTGACCGGCCCGGTGGGTATTGTATATATGGTGGGGGACACGGCCAAATTAGGCGTTTCTTACGTGGCATATTTGGGTGCGCTGATTAGTCTTAATCTGGCCATTATTAACCTACTTCCATTTCCCGCATTGGATGGGGGG
>CAYVFH010000131.1:0-2389 GCA_964450985.1 uncultured Oscillospiraceae bacterium
CTTCCCGTCGTAACGAAGTAACAAAACGATCCGCCTTTTGATATAGCTCCGTAGATTTAGCACCCTGGCCTGAGATAATCAACGGTGTCCTGGCTTCATCGATTAGAATGGAGTCCACCTCGTCAATGATGGCAAAATTCAATTCCCTTTGGGTAAGCTGTTCTTTGTATAACACCATGTTGTCACGAAGGTAATCAAATCCGAATTCATTATTTGTACCATAGGTGATATCCGCCTGGTAAGCTGCATTTCGTTCTTCCGCCGTGATTCCGTGAATGACGCATCCCACTGTTAGTCCCAGAAATTCGTATATTTTTCCCATCCATTCCCGGTCTCTCTTCGCCAAATAATCATTCACCGTAACCACATGGACGCCTTTTCCTTCCAAGGCATTTAAATAGGCCGCCAAAGTAGCCACAAGGGTTTTTCCTTCACCGGTTTTCATTTCCGCAATTCGGCCTTGATGAAGAACGATACCACCAATCAGTTGAACCCTGAAATGCTTCAGTTTCAACACACGCCAAGCCGCTTCACGACATACCGCAAAAGCTTCTGGCAGCAAATCATCCAAGGTTTCCCCTGCTTCCAATCGTTCCTTGAAGGCTACTGTCTTTTCCGCAAGTTGCGTGTCGGAAAGAGCTTGCGTTTCCACTTCCAATGCTTCAATTTTATCCGCTAGTTGCTCCAACTTTTTTACTTCTTTGGCATTCAGATCTCCAAATATTTTTTCTAAAAATCCCATGGTTCTCCTTTACTCATCTATTTCTTCATCTGGTATCTCTTCGACGAAAACTACAATCTCTAATGCTTTTCGCTGATCTGCTTTTGTTACCGTTACCTTAAATAGTTGATTGGCTATCTGACTTTCAAAGTAATCGTTCACACCCGGCAAATCGTTGAGCTGAGTACAGACCCAACCATTCACTGTGGTAACCGGCGTCTCCAGCTCCACATTGAAAACATCCAAAAACTTTTCCAGATTGGTATGCCCCTGCACCACATAGCTTCCATCCGCCAGGGGTTTGATTTCCACATCAATGACCTCGTCATGTTCATCGTATATTTCTCCCACTAGCTCTTCAATGATGTCTTCCATGGTGATAATACCTTCGGTTCCCCCATATTCGTCCACCACCACCGCAATATGGGTTTTAATCTTCTGCATCTTCTTGAGAAGCGCCGCTATTTTAATGGAGCCGGATACAAAAACCACGGGTTTGATATATTCCGACACCTTCTTCTTTCCTTTTATAAGATAGTTGTGAAAATCCTTTTGATTCAGAACCCCTATAATATGATCCAGATTTTCTTCATACACCGGTAAGCGAGAGAATCCCGTTTCCAAAAACAGACGTCCAATTTCATCTTTTGGTGTATCTTCTTCTATGGCTATCACATCTACTCTGGGTGTCAATACATCATATGCCTCCAGCTCATAGAATTCTATGGCATTGGTAATCAGCTCACTTTGTTCGTTCCCGATAGCACCCTCTGTTTCTGCTTCCTCTACCATAATCAGAAGCTCATCCTCCGTAATGCTCATGTCGTTTTTTACTTTAAAGAGAGCATTCACCAGACTCCGGAATAGGCCGAAAAACCAAGTCAATGGCCTTAACACCACTACCAAAAATTGAATCACAGGGGCAGATGCCATGGCGAATTTTTCTGGTATCTCCTTTGCCATACTCTTGGGGCTAATTTCACCAAAAATCAAAACAATGACCGTAACCACCAAGGTGGCAATGGGTGCCCCGTATTCCCCATATAAGGTGACGAACATCAGAGTGGCGATAGCTGTCATGGCGATATTCACAATATTATTTCCCACCAAGACAGTAGACAACAGTTTATCGTAGTCTTCAATCAAACGAATTACCAGCCTGGCTTTACGATTCCCGGAAGCAGCCATGTTTTTTAACCGGATACGATTCACAGATGTAAAAGCAGTTTCCGTGGCACTGAAATATGCCGATAACAAAACCAAACACACAATGGCAATCAGTTGTCCCGGTATGTGGGGTTCCATTTTTTTCTTCTCCTTCTTCCTCAAGGCCCCGTTCCACCCGCAATATGAGGGATTCCATGGGCTTGTTTTCCTTATTAACCTTCAACTCAATACTATATTATACACGAAAAATGCCAAAAACAGAACTAAGGAGCGGGAAAAACCCACTCCTTTCATACATTACGCCTCCGGCTTTTTTACGACAATGCGGTTATCTGTCAATCTAACCCAAGCTACGGTCTCACACACCACCCTCGTTGGCCAATAAAGGTGATTCGTCCTCAATAAATGCCTGGTAAATGGCCCGAATGGCTTTCTCGAAATCCCGATTGCTGACGCCAACAATGATATTCATCTCGCTGGACCCCTGATCAATCATCCGAA
>CAYVFH010000132.1:0-2383 GCA_964450985.1 uncultured Oscillospiraceae bacterium
ATCGCTTTGAACATCCCGGACTTTTCTCGATATGCCAAATCTCAAAAGAGTCAATTCTGGGGCCAGTTCATTGGAATGCCCATCCCCATGTTCCTCTGTGCTTACATCGGCGCATACTTTGCCATGGCTACCAAATTGGCCTATGGAACCGCAATGTTTGACCCCACTGGCGTATTCTATTATGTTGAAAACAAGCTGGTAGTTATTATTTGTGCCATCGGCGTTGCCGCTGCTACCATCACTACCTGCGTAGCTGCCAATATCGTAGCGCCTGCCAATGGATTCTCCAACCTGAAACCCACGGTCATCACATACAAGAAGGGCGTAGTTGCTGCTTGTATTCTTGCTATAGCATTCCAGCCTTGGTGGATTTTCGGCTCCGGTGCTGCTTATGTATTCACATGGCTTAACAACTATGGGACCATCCTGGCGCCTGTAGCTGCCATCTTCATTGCAGACTACTATGTACACAAACAAAAGAGAATCGACGTAGCCAGCTTATACAGTGGTGATAAAGGGAGATATTGGTACAAAGGCGGCTGGAACTGGGCTGCTGTAATCGCTTGGGTTGGCGCTTTCATTATTCCCCTTCTGGGAAATACCGTTATGCTTTACAATCCGGCACAAGGCGCACCTACTTTTATCAACTGGTTAGCTGCTAACGGATATATCGTATCCTTCGCTGTTGGGTTCTTCCTCTATATCCTCTTGATGAGCAAGGAAACAAAATCCAAGGTATCGGAAGAAGAGCACGAAGCACTTACCGACCGACAGACTGCATAATATTATCGATACAATCAACTAGCTCTGTTGAACCAAGGAGCCTTTGACGACTCAAAGGCTCCTTTTCATCAAACAAAGTGAAAAGGAGGCAAAACAATGGATCTTTTAATTAAAGGCGGAACCGTGGTTACCGCGGAAAGCACCTTTAAAGCAGACGTGGCCGTAACGAACGGTAAAATTACTGCCATAGGAGCCAACTTGAAGCCAGAGAAAAACACCGAAGTAGTGGATGCCAAAGGCAAGATGGTATTGCCGGGGGCCATAGATGGACACACTCATCTGGCCATGCCTTTTGGAGGGACCATCTCTTCCGATGACTACTTCACTGGAACACGTTCCGCGGCTTGCGGAGGAACCACTACCGTATTCGATTTCGTTCTTCAAGGACAAGGAGAAATGATGTTGGATGCCATCCAGCGGAGAGATGCCTTGGCCGCTCCCGATGCGGCGGTGGATTATTCATTCCATGTAGGTGTTTGTGACGTCACTACGGATAAACTGTTGAATTCAATGGAAGATGCCGTAAAAGCCGGAATCCCTTCCTTCAAAGTATTCATGGTATATGATTTCGGCGTGGATGACGGTTCTTTCTATAAGGTTCTGCAAAAGGCAGCCAAAATTGGGGCATTGGTCGGCGTACATGCAGAAAACAGAGATGTAAACAATGTTTTGGTAAAACAGTATTTGGATGAAGGCAAAGTAGATGCCTGGTGGCACTATATGGCTAAGAATGAAGATGTGGAAGGCGAAGCCGACGTAAGAGCTATTAACTTGGCAAAAATGGCGGGCACTTCTCTCTATATCGTTCACTTGGCTTGCAAGCAGGGTGTAGAGGCTGTTGTTCAAGCAAGGGATGAGGGCTACCCCATCTTTGCGGAAACTTGCCCCCAATATCTCCACTTCACCAGCGAAGTCTATAAGAGAAATCGAGCCAGAGACTTCGTTTGCTCCCCTCCCATGAAAGGGAAAGCGTCCCAAGATGCCATTTGGGAAGCCATTAAAAACGGAGACATCACCACCGTGGCCACCGATCACTGTCCTTTCAAAAAATCAGAAAAGGATTGGGGCATTAAGACCAAGGATGGAAAGAAAGGCAATTTCACCACCATCCCCAACGGCTGTGCCGGCATTGAAAATATGTACCCATATATTCTTTCCGAGGCCAACAAAGGCAGAATCAGTTTCAACCGAGCCGTTGAACTCTGCGCCACCAACCCCTCTAAACTCTTTGGGTTGAATCACCTGAAGGGTGCTTTGCAGGTTGGATTGGATGCGGACATCGTTCTATATGATCGTAAGAAAAATGTCACCGTAACCAATAAAGACTTGCACGGTGCAACAGATCACACCATCTGGGAAGGTGTAAAAGTAAAGGGTTATCCAGTAGCCACTTATTCCAGAGGACGTCTTGTATATAAAGACGGCAAATTCCTGGGTGAAAAGGGATACGGTAAACTGATAAAATGTAAACCCGTTAAATTCACCGGACCTCAGCTATAAGCTCTACGTGTAATAAATGTAATAAGTGTAAAAAGTGAGACAAGGCCAAATAAAAGGCCTTGTCTTCTTGTTGACAGGAAGTCCCATTCATTGTACACTT
>CAYVFH010000133.1:0-2362 GCA_964450985.1 uncultured Oscillospiraceae bacterium
CCAAGTATACAGTATAATTTATATAAAAAAATGAAACAGGAGGGATGGATCGTATGAGAGATGTAGTAATTGTAAGTGCAGCAAGAACAGCCGTAGGAAACTACGGGGGGACACTGAAGGACACACCTGCTTCTACACTAGGGGCAGTGGTAGTGAAGGAAGTATTGAACCGTGCCGGTGTAAAGCCGGAAATGGTGGATGAAGTCATCATGGGGTGTGTTCTACAAGGTGGATTAGGCCAGAATATCGCAAGACAAGTCGCGATGGAGGCTGGTTTACCCAAGGAAATTCCATCCATGACCTTAAACAAGGTGTGCGGTTCCGGGCTACGATCTGTTTCCCTGGCGGCACAAATAATTAAAGCCGGAGATGCGGATGTGATCGTGGCCGGTGGAGTGGAAAATATGTCCCAAGCGCCATACCTAAGCAATGCCACTCGCTGGGGAGCTCGTATGGGAGACACCAAGTTGGTGGATATGATGGTGTATGACGGATTGACGGACGTGTTTAACAAATACCACATGGGCATTACTGCCGAGAACATTGTGGAGCAATGGGGATTGACGCGGGAAGAGATGGATGCTTTTGCTGCCGCTTCTCAACAGAAAGCGGAAGCGGCTATCAAAGCTGGAAAATTCAAGGACGAAATCGTTCCTGTTGAAATTCCTCAAAGAAAAGGGGATCCCATCGTATTTGATACGGATGAGTTTCCCAAATATGGCACCACGGCTGAGGGGTTGACCAAGTTAAAGCCTGCTTTTAAGAAGGATGGTACGGTAACGGCGGCCAATGCTTCCGGTATCAACGATTCTGGGGCAGCGGTGCTGGTTATGTCCAAAGAAAAAGCAGATGAGTTGGGACTGAAGCCCATTGCTACCATTAAATCCTATGCTTCTGCCGGTGTAGACCCCACCATCATGGGAATTGGACCGGTTCCTTCTACTAAGAAAGCATTGGAAAAGGCCGGCATGGAACTGAGCCAGTTGGATTTGATTGAGGCCAACGAAGCCTTTGCCGCACAGTCTTTGGCGGTGGCTAAAGATTTGGGATTCGATATGGAAAAGGTGAACGTCAACGGCGGCGCCATTGCCATCGGACATCCCATCGGAGCTTCCGGTTGCCGGATTCTAGTTTCTCTTCTTTATGAGATGATGAAGAGAGATTCCAAATACGGTCTTGCCACTTTATGTATTGGTGGGGGACAAGGAACGGCATTGGTAGTAGAAAGATAAGAGCCCGGTAAAAGTAATATAAGAATCAGGAGTAGTGTAGAAAGAGCAGCTATGAAAAGCTGCTCTTTTTTTGCAAGTCGGCTTTCTTTCTTCGTTGTTGTATTGTAAATAAAAACATCTTTCGATATACTGAAACCATGGCAAAAGTAAACATGTTTCGCGTGTACGTTGTTAAGTTAATTTTTAGGCTAAGTGTGCTGGGTTTCGTCATGGTAGGGTATTTCGCCAGACCGGATTTTTTTGAGCTGTTTTTTAAAGAGAAGGTTTACGGGGAAGTGGGGCTGGTTGTGGTAGTATGGGCCATTTTTATGGGCTCTATGATTTTTCACATGCTCCCCAATGCCCATATCACCATGGGAAGTCAAAAATTGTTTCAGATTAACTACCAACCGGTTGAGGATTATAATCGACAGGAACTATTAGAGAAGGTACGGAAAGATAATGTTTCTGCTTTATGGGTTTTGGTAGCTTGGTTGTTCTTAGCCGCTATATTGGGAATTCTATTTCTTCAAGGAATCATTGGGGAAAAAGAACTGATTCTACTGACTGCCGTTTTTTATGTCAGCGATTTGGTTTGCGTATTGTTTTGGTGTCCTTTTCAACAGTTTTTTATTCACAATAAGTGCTGTGTGGGATGCCGAATTTTCAACTGGGGCCACTTTATGATGTTTACTCCCATGCTGTTTATTGTGAACTTCTTTACGTGGAGCCTCTTTTTTACATCCTTGATTGTGATGCTGTCCTGGGAGATTACCATGTTGAAATATCCGGAAAGATTGTGGGAAGGATCGAATCAAGCCTTGCAGTGCGTCCACTGTCAGGACCAAATTTGTCGTATTAAGCCGCCAAAGCATTTCGAGAAGCACAGTAATGTATCAGAAAAGAGGAAAGGGGAACGGGGGAATGAAAGAGAGTGGTAAGGAGAAGCCGGTGGGGCTGGATTATTATAAGGCATCTCTTGTGATACATGAAGAGAATCATGGGAAGTGGGCTATGGTGAGCAAGGTGCCTCTCGAAACCAAGGAGGACTTGAGCATTGCCTATACTCCTGGGGTTGCTCAACCCTGTCTGGAAATCAAAGGAGACCCGGAACAGGTGTATCGTTACACCGCTAAGCAGAACACGGTAGC
>CAYVFH010000134.1:0-226 GCA_964450985.1 uncultured Oscillospiraceae bacterium
TCATAGGACGTCTCGATAAAGATACGAGCCCGCTCCGGCTACACCTTGTCCTCCTTGTTGGCGGAACACATCTGCGCGCAGAGTCCACAGCCGATACATAGACTTTTTGTAAACTTTAATCGCTTCATTTCTCTTCCAGTCCTCCTTTGTTGGTTTCAAAGAAAATAAAGGCAAAGCGAAAATGAGGGCCTTTTCCAGCCTTCATCCTCCTTTGCAAATACGGCGG
>CAYVFH010000134.1:236-2348 GCA_964450985.1 uncultured Oscillospiraceae bacterium
CCTGTTACCTTAAACGGTTTCCCCGGCAAACGAGTGTCGATGGAAACTCGGAGAACGCTTCTTTCTTGCCTTCATTATATCGAGGGTGAAAATAGGTGTCAATAAAGGGGACAAAAAGGAGAAAAAACCTCAAGAAAAGAGCAAAGTAATGTTCTTCTCTTGAGGAATTGGTACTATTTTAATTCCTGCTTGAGCATCAAGGCAATCACCTTGGCCCCCTCTCCCCGGGTAGTGGTTCCCTTGGGATCAAACCGATTCTCCCCTTTACCATTAATGATTTCCGCTTGAGCCAGTGTCTGTACTGCATCCCTGGCATAATTTGAGATAAATGCTTCATCGGAAAAAGCCACCCTCTCTTCTGGGCTATCCAAGGTATCCTTCCAAAGCAATTCCTCCTTCGCCTCTTTCCTTTCCTGATACCGCAGGATGAGCACCGCCATATCCTCCCGGCTCAAATACTGATCGGGGCCTATCCAAAGGGTATCGTTTTCTCCGGGGCTCCCCAGGAACAATCCCTCATCATATGCCCACAACAATGCCGGTCCATACCAGGCCTCTACATCTCCATCCGCAAAAGGCCATATAAATGAGTCCTTCTCTTCGGTTGGGTCCTTCATACCTTCTTCCATCCGCAAGAGTATCTGGGCAAACTCCGCCCGGGTCAAAGGCCGATCCGGCATAAACCTGTCCTGCGAAACCCCGGATACTATCTCTCGAACTGCCAAGTAATTAACCCACGGCCTTGCCCAGTGGGCCACAATATCCTCGTAGGAATTGGGGCTATGCCCCATTCCATACTTAGAAAAATGGTTGACCGAAAAGGTCCATTCTCCCGTAGTTTCGTCATAGGACGTGGACCGGACTCCCTCTAAGGTCCCATCCTCTTTCAGAAAATATACCAACATCTCTTCCGGTGTTTCCCCCGCTTGCAACTCATAGGAGAAGGTGATGGTCACCTTTCCCTGGAAGGAGGAAAACACAGTGTCCCCACTTCGAATGGTTAGATGCAAAACCGGCCGGTTGCCAATCAGCACCTGTTGTTCCTGGGTCAGAGCATCATCCCCATCCACTTTTTCCGCAATCACTTCCAAATCCTTGATGCCTTGCTTCAGCAAACCGGCTACCGTGTCCTGGTCCAAGGTTAGCCGTACGACTGGGCTTTCCATCTGAAAACCGCCGCCCTCTTTTTGAATGCGGTCCAAATCTTCTTTCTGTAAGGCCAAGGTCGCCTTGTTTCCCTTCACCGTCGCTTCAAAAGAAGGGGTTTCCCCCTGGTTCTGGGCCTTCCAGGCAGAAGACCCCGGATCCTGTGTATAATCACTGGTGTAGTACCACACAACTTCATCCCCCATGGAAAGTCGATAACTGTTGGCCCCGGTGGTTCCCGCCACGCCCCCATTAACGGTAAATAACCATCCGGAGTTTTCCCCATTATCAAATTCATGCAACCCGTTAATGCCCGTCACGTAGGCTCTGGTTCCACTCACGGACAAGGAAGTGCTGTCCAAAACATCCCGCGCCGTAATTCCTACATAATAGGGTTGGCCGGTTCTGGAATACAAGGTTTGTCCTCGTAATCCTTTTACGGTCAAAAATACTTCCTGTGCTGTTACTGTTAATCCCGCACCATCTTCCTGAGAGGATTCTCCGGTATCCGTAATGGTAATGGCTGTGCCGGAAGCAAAACGTACCACTTGAGGAACCCCATGGTCATCTGTTTTTGAAATCTGAACGGTGTAGGCGCCGGGAGACACTCCTTCAATGGTCACTTGTCCCAGGGCATTTGTCAAAGAAGGCAAATCCACTCCATCCCAACTCACCCGCACCCCCGAAACGGGAGTACTTCCACTCAATAGGGTAAGGGTGACCCCGCCGCCGCTGACTTCCGCCTCCACGGACACCAAATCCGTCCCCCACCCCGGATAATATCCATAGTACACAATGATTTCGTCTTCATCCTGGATTATCTGGCTTCCCAACCCGGAGCCGGCCACTCCATTCATAAAATAGACCCAACCGTCGTCGTATGACCCAGCGGTGATAGACCCGGCGGTGATACCGTTTACCTGGCTCAAATATCCGCCACTGTAGGTATAGGATACCCCGGCCGTA
>CAYVFH010000135.1:0-2320 GCA_964450985.1 uncultured Oscillospiraceae bacterium
GGTATTGGTTACCCTGGTAATCTACTCCACCGGACAACATCTATATATGCCACTGACCAATACCATCGCCATGACTTTTGCCACCGGCGGCAATTACGGGCAACGGCTGGGACAAGTGCAAAGTCTGGGCAGCCTGTCCATTATCGTTTCGGCGGCTATACTATATCTGCTGTATCGCCTTTTCGACGTTTCCTATCAAATGGTCTTCACCCTAGCGGGTTTTGCCATGATCGGGGCCGGTATCCTGTTCTTTGTTCTAGATAAAGGTGGCACCCGAGGCAAGACCATTTCCAGAACCAAATTCATCATCCGCAAGGAATTTAAACTGTACTACACCCTGGCCATTGTTAACGGAGCCCGGAAGCAAATCACCATTACCTTTGTCCCCTGGCTTCTCATCGACACCTTTGAACAGCCGGTCACCACCATCACGGCGCTGTTCTTTGTGGTTTGCCTTCTCAACATCTTCTTCAAACCTTGGTTCGGAAGACTCATCGACCTAAGAGGAGAGCGGTATGCCCTGAAGCTGGAAGCCATGGTGATGTTCGTCGCCTGTTTGGGCTTCGCCTTCTCCAAGACTTTATTTCCTCCTGCCATAGCCCTGGGCCTGGTATATTTCTGCTACGTGATGGATAAGCTAATGGAATCCGCTTCCATGGCCAGAGCCACTTATGTAAAGAAAATGTCCACGGAACCTTCCGATGTGGGCCGCACCTTGGCCACCGGTCAAAGCATGGACCATATCGTCTCCATGTTGATTCCCCTATTTGCCGGCTATGTTTGGTATGCCAACGGAGCCAGTGGATACATCTACGTATTCCTGGGCGCCCTGGTGATTTCATGGGTTAACTTCTATATCGCAGGGAAACTGCCGAAAGTGAACATTGCGAAAACCTTTTCATAATAAAAGTTGGGAGCATCTCTACCAGAGAAAACTCCCAACTTTTTTATTTCATTCTTCTGATCTCTCTATTGGTTTTTCAACCTAGGGGACAAACTCCTACTTACTGTAATCGTAGAATCCCACACCGGTTTTTCTTCCCAGCTTGTTGCCACGAACCATCTTTCTCAACAGAGGATGGGCGCGGTATTTGGTATCTCCAAACTCCGTATACAAGGTGTCCATAATAGCCAGACAAACATCCAATCCTACCAGGTCACCCAAGGCCAAGGGGCCCATGGGATGGTTGGCACCCAGCATCATGGCTTGGTCAATGCCTTCGGCATCGGCGACACCGTCCGCCAGGATTCCTACCGCTTCATTGATCATGGGAATTAAAATTCGATTCACTACAAATCCGGGAGCTTCTGCCACATCCACCGGTGTTTTGCCCAAAGCGCGAGTCAACTCCAGAATGGTTTCTCTGGTTTCGTCGGAAGTGGAAAGTCCTCGAACGATTTCTACCAGCTTCATCATGGGAACCGGATTAAAGAAATGCATGCCAATAATCTTGTCGGCTCTTCCCGTTGATGCGGCAATCTCTGTAATGGAAAGTGCCGAAGTATTGGTAGCAATAATGGTTTCCGGCTTGCACAATTCATCCAGCTCCTTGAACAATGCCTTCTTGGCTTCCATATCTTCTGTAGCGGCTTCGATGATTAAATCCGCATCCTTCACGATGGCAATATCCGTTGAACCTTGGATCCTGCTCATCACAGCAGCTTTTTCTTCTTCGGTGATTTTTTCCTTGGCCACCAGCTTGCTCAGATTCTTCTCCACGGTAGCTATTCCACCATCCACCGAGGTTTGCCGTCTGGCTCGTAGTACCACTTCATATCCATTTTGCGCCAACACTTGAATGATGCCGGCACCCATGGTTCCTGTACCTAATACTCCGATTTTTTTCATGTTTTTAGACCCTCCTTATGATTTGAATCTTTATCTTCTGTTATTACTAACTCTTTCCTATCTCAAACACTTCCGTGTTGAAAAGACCTTTTTTCCTTTAACCCACCTGCCAATTATATCGTACTTCCCTCTTCTTGGAAAGAGTCCCTTTCCAGCTCCTTTTTCATTTCCGCCTTATAGGCTTCTACTCCCGGCTGGTCGAAAGGGTTCACCCCCATCAGCAGCGCCGTGATGGCACAGCTGGTTTCAAAGAAGTAAAACAGTTGCCCCAACATTCGTTCATTCATCTTGGGAATCTCTATTTTCACCATGGGTGTCCCCACCTGGCTATGTGCTTTCATGACCCCTTGGATGGCGGCCCGATTGACCCGATTCATGCTCATACGGTAAAAGGGACTATTCACATCCGTTACCCACACGTCTCCTTCCGGCTCCTGTAAATCCAAAATTGTTTCAAAGAATAGCGGGGTA
>CAYVFH010000136.1:0-1275 GCA_964450985.1 uncultured Oscillospiraceae bacterium
GGCCTTCCGGATAACAAGCGGCAGAGATTCCCATGGAAGTACCCTCCGGGTCCTCCTTCAGATACCGAATGAGATCCATGGCATAGGAAAAATCCTCCTGCCGCGGCACCTCCGGCGAAATATCCCCCCGTAAGGCCAGTACGTTTTCAATATTATTCTCCCGGAATTGATGAATAATATCTTTCACATTTTCCCGGGTAGAATTGACACAAGTTAAATGAGCCAGCGCTTCAATCCCGTATTCCTTCTTAATACGGGCTGCTATCTGGCAGGTGGAAGAATCTGCCATGTTCCCACCGGCTCCATAGGTTACACTGATAAAGTCCGGATGGAGGTCTCCCAGTTCCTCCAAGGTTTGGTATATGGTTTCGATAGGGCTGGTTCGTTTGGGAGGAAATACCTCCAGAGAAAATACGGTTTTCCCCGGCTGAAATAACGATGAGATTTTCATAATACCCCTCCTTCTATAATCCAATAGTATATCACAAATTCTCTCAAGACACACACAACACCACAAAAAGAGCCCCCCGTAAGGAGAGCTCTTTGGTGTCTTAGAATCGAACGATTAAAATCCTTTTTCCTCTATCGAGTTCTTACAACTTAAACTTTTTCTTTGCCGCCGCAATGGATTCATCCAATGATTTTAGCACGTAATCGATGGTGTCATATTCCAATACTGCAGGGGGCTCAATTCGAACGGTCTTGGCATTCACCAAGGTACCGGCTACCATAACCTTATGAGCAAACAAGTTCTTGGTTACTTCGTAGCCCACCTCTGCTTCCGGGAATTCCATACAGATCAGGAGACCAGCCCCACGATAGGTCTTTAACACGGTGGGGTATTTTTTCTTCAGCTCTTTCAGCCCCTTCATGATGTAGTCGCCTTTTACCTGGCAAACCTTGGGAATATCGTTTTCCAACATATATCGAATGGTGGAAATGGCTGCGGAGCAAGCCAATGGGTTTCCACCAAAGGTGGGGGATCCCAAAATCCAAGGATTGTCAATCAGCTTATCAATCCACATTTTCGGTCTGGCAATGATTCCCGTAATGGGCATGATGCCTCCACCGAAAGCTTTTCCGTATGTCATAATGTCCGGTGTCACGTCTTCTACTTCACAACGCCACATGGTTCCGGTTCGTCCCATACCGGTCTGGATTTCGTCTACGATCATAGCAACACCATATTTGTCGCAGATCTTTCGAACGTCCTTCAAATAGCCTTTGGGCGGAATGATAACACCGGCTTCACCCTGAATGGGCTCGATAATGACA
>CAYVFH010000136.1:1285-2308 GCA_964450985.1 uncultured Oscillospiraceae bacterium
CCTTTTCACCTACGGTCTGTAGATTCTTAATAGCAGCTTCCATGGCATCTGCATTGCCATATTCTACATGCTGAACCTGCTGAATCAGGGGGGTATAATCTTCTCGATATGCTCCCTTTCCACCCATGGAAATAGCGCCCATGGACTTGCCGTGGAATGCTCCTACTGTGGAGATATACCATCGGCCGCCGGTGGCCAGCCTTGCCAGCTTCAAAGCCATTTCAATGGCTTCTGCTCCACCGTTGGTGAAGAAGCAATACTGAAGATCTCCCGGGGTGATCATGGCCAACAGCTTTGCCAAATATCCTCGGAGCGGGTCTACCAGCTCTTGGGAATGCAAGGCATATCGGTCTAATTGACATTTTACAGTTTTCAAAATTTCGGGATTTCGGTGGCCGCAGGTGTAGATGCCGAAACCGCCCAAGCAGTCGATAAATTGAGTGCCATACAGGTCCTCAAAATGTTCCTCGGAGTCTGTCCATTCAACGAAGGCAGCATCCGTGGATACCGATTTTCGATATTCCAACCAGCCCGGGTTTACGTTCTTGTTGAAGTTATCGATGGAATCTTTTACAATCCTGTCTTTTTCTGCAGTCGTCAGCTCTGATTTTTCGATGTAGTTTACGATTCGTTTCGCTTCTTTCAGAGCTTTCTCTTTGTTCATTGCAGTCATTTTTTATGACCTCCTTTGACTTACCTAATTAACATAAGTTTTGTTGATATTTCCTGCGCAGATTTATTTTATCCCTTTTAATATGAAGCCGCAAGTGTTTCATTATCTTTTCCTTCCATACTTTGAAAAGTCCCCAACTTGGTATGAGTTTTTTCGCAAGGAAGTACAAAATATGCTACAATGAAATCATGAAAAACGGGAAGCATTTTTTCTATGGAATCTTACTGGGAATCGCCAATGCCATTCCCGGGGTATCCGGTAGTACCATCGCGGTAGTCTTAAATATTTACGACAAAATTCTACTGGCCTTGTCACGTAAAAATCTCAAAGCCAATGGAATCTTTTTGTTG
>CAYVFH010000137.1:0-2259 GCA_964450985.1 uncultured Oscillospiraceae bacterium
CCACATATCCATATCCTTTCATGGCGCAACCCGCCACATTACCGGCTTTGGCAAATCCATGAAGGGATTTTCGGTCCACCTCGGTCATAATGGGGTTCATGGCGGTTTCCACCTTGTCCACTTTCCAACCGATGGCATCCGCAATCATATGAATGGATTCATGGAAACCCACATGACCGGACAGATGACCGGTACGAACTCCCTCTTCAAATTCTTCTTTGGTGATGCCAATTCCCTGCTCCGTCATTACCGCCGGGCCGAAGGGGGATAAGCTGTTGACTCTTCTGGCCGTTATGCTTTCCACTTCTTCGCAACAACCGGTCCAGAGTACTACTAGAAGGTCCATAATAAGGCCGGGGTTGATGCCGGTTCCCAGAATGGAGACTCCGTTTTCCTTGGCGATTCGATCCAACTCTTTGGCTTCCTCCGGAGATTGGGCTTGAGGATATGCCATTTCCTCGGCGGAGGAAACTACATTGATGCCTTGCTCCAGTACAAATTTTAATCGGTCAAAGGCCGTCTTGGTGAAGGAGTCGGTGCAGGTCAGGACCACGTCGGCAGCCCCTTTACGAATCACCTCTTCCGGGGTGCCGATGATAACATCCGGCCGGTCCCCTCGGGGTGTTTGGATATAGTCGTACATGGATTTGCCCACTTTAGCCCCACGGCCCACGGCACCCACAATATCCACTCCTTTTTTCTTTAAAAGCATGTCTGCCATACCGCTTCCCATGGCTCCCAATCCCCAAATGATGACCTTTACATTTTCCATTTCTTCTTTCTCCTTTTCTATAACCACACGGGTTGTATCACTACGCACTGCTACTTCATAAATATTGCAAAGAGTGTGCCAAATGGGATTTGTGAGAAGCAGGAGAGTCATTTGTGCGGGGTTTATGAATGGGACTGAAAACTCGCAACCAAAAAACTAATAAAGGAGAATTTAAAAACCCCTGAAACCCATATTTTTCAAGTGTTTTCAGGGGATGCTTTCAAAACAATACATTGTCAATATTGCCGGTGTAAATGGCACAATTCCCACAAGGGTCCCGTTCCTACCCGATGGCATGCCCAATATTTTGCATTGCTGTGCAAATATATTTGCATATTTGGTTTTCTATTGAAATTTCCGGGTGGCGTCCAAGTACTTGGTCAGCCTACCGATGTTCACATAATACAGGCTGTATTTGTCTTTTCTTTTCACATCAATTAAGCCGCTATCCGCCAGTTTTTTCATGTGCTGAGAAATGGTGGCTTGAGAATATTCAAAAGCTTCCACCAGATCGCCGGTACACACCGGTTCTCTTCGCTTGTTGCAGTTCATGATATGACGAAAAAGGCGTACTCGGGCCGGGTGAGCCAATGCATCGGAAATGGTGGCAATCAATTCCACTTCTTCCTCCACTAATTCATCGATTTCCTTCCGTAGACGCATCCACCCGATCTCCTTTCCATCCATATTTTTTCATTTTGTGCTGCAAGGTTTGCCTTTTGATACCCAGTAGCCGGGCGGCTTGGGAGATATTCCCCTCCGCGATCTGTAAGGCTTCTTCTATCCATTTCCGTTCTGTCTGGACCAAATAGTCATCCAAGGAGCCTCTCAAGGCTTCCATTCTCACTTTTTCTTCCCCATGATGGTCCGGGTCTTCTTTGGGAATTCGAATCAGTTTTTCGGTTAGGACGTGTTCCTTTTCCGTTAAACTGATGGCCGACATCAAAATGTTTTCCAACTCTCTCACATTGCCGGGATAGGGATAATCCAACAATTTCTCCATGGCTCCTTCCGCCACCATCCAGACTTCCTTGTGAAACCGATGGTTGTGCTTCTCCAGGAAGTGTTCCACTAAAATGGGTATGTCTTTCTTCCGTTCCCTTAGGGGTGGCAATCTCAGGTTGACAATATTCAGCCGATAATACAGGTCTTTTCGAAGTCTCCCCTCCCGAATCAACCTCTCCGGCTCTTCGTTGACCGTGGCAATGATGCGGGCATCGATGGGTATATCCCGGGTGCCTCCCACTCTTCGGATATAGTCTTCTTGAAGAACCCGTAACAACTTACCTTGTAAAGCATAGGGCATGGCGCTGATTTCGTCAAGAAGCAAGGTTCCGCCACTGGCTTGCTCAAAAAGGCCTTCCCGGTCCACCGCTCCGGTAAATCCGCCTTTGGCCGTACCGAACAGGATTCCCTCCAACAAGCTTTCCGGCAATGCGGCGCAGTTTTGGGCCAAAAACGGTTTATTCTTGCGACCGCTTCCATAG
>CAYVFH010000138.1:0-2246 GCA_964450985.1 uncultured Oscillospiraceae bacterium
CGATAAGGGCATCCCCATGAGGCGGGTTTTGTCGAAAAGAGAAGTGAAATTTGATGAAAAAGGATTGATACCTGCCATTGTGCAGGATTATTATACGAAGAAGGTGCTGACCTTAGCATATATGAATCAGGAAAGTCTGGAAATCAGCATGAAGGAAGGACGAACTTGTTTTTACAGCCGTTCCCGCCAAGAATTGTGGCGAAAAGGGGAAACCAGTGGCAACACCCAGCAGATTGTGTCCATCACATTGGATTGCGATGGGGATGCGTTGGTGGTGGAAGTGGTGAAAAATGGCCCCGCTTGTCATACGGGGGAGGACAGTTGTTTCTTCCAGCCCTTATATATTAGCCCGGAGTTGGTCCCCTTCTCTTATGATGGCCTTTATCAACTGATACGCGGTAGGAAAGAGGACCCCAAGGAAGAAAGCTATACTACCTATTTGTTCCAAAAGGGATTGGATAAAATTTTGAAAAAGATTGGGGAGGAAAGTGCCGAGGTGATCATTGCCGGGGCCAAGGGCCAACGGGAAGAAGCAGTGTATGAAGTGGCGGATTTGTTGTATCACCTGATGGTGTTCATGGTGGAGGAAGGGATTCCGCTTTCTGAGGTAACCGATGAATTGGCCCGCCGTCATGTGGTGGACCACAAGGTAAAACAGGAACCCATGAAGTAGATAAAAACGTTGACAATGGAGTACAAATATTATATTCTATATAAGCGTGTTCTCCCGAAAAGAGATTTCATGGGGGAAAATACGCCAATTGGACTTTAGGGTGCAGGCTGGGCAAGCCGGCCGTGGCCCGAAACATTTCAGGATTGCCGAAGCGGATTTTCCGTGAAAGGGAACCTAGTAGGCAGAAAGGATCAAATAGGATGAAAAGTTATGTTGCGAAGCCATCGGACATCCAGAGAAACTGGTATGTCATCGATGCGGAAGGACAAACCTTGGGACGGCTGGCCTCGGAAGTAGCCACCCTGCTCCGAGGAAAGAAGAAGCCCACCTATACTCCTCACATGGATTGCGGCGATTATGTCATCGTGATTAATGCAGAGAAGATAGAGGTGACCGGCAAAAAGAGAAAAGAAAAAATCTACAAGCATCATACCGGTTTTCCCGGTGGCTTGAGAGAAATCACTTTTGAAAAACTGATTGCCAAGAAGCCGGAAGAAATCATTCGACATGCGGTGAAGGGCATGATGCCCAATGGCAAACTGGGACGTCAGATGTACAAGAAGTTAAAGGTTTATGCAGGACCGGAGCATGCACATAAAGCTCAGAAGCCTGAAACCTGGAAATTTTAAGGAAGGGAGGAATAAGAAATGGCGAAGATGCAGTATCAAGGAACGGGTAGAAGAAAGAGTTCTGTAGCTAGAGTAAGATTAATCCCGGGAAAAGGAAATGTTACGGTCAACAAGAGACCTTTGGACGAGTTTTTTGGAATGGAAATCGTTCGACGAGAAGTGAGAAGACCTTTTGAAATCGCAGGTTGCGAAGGGAAGTTCGATGTGATTGCCACCGTACATGGCGGCGGATTTACCGGACAAGCCGGAGCCCTGAGACATGGGATTTCCCGTGCCTTATGTGCCGTAGACAAAGAGACCTACCGACCCCTTTTAAAGGATGCCGGATTCCTGACTCGAGATCCGAGAATGAAGGAAAGAAAGAAATACGGATTGAAGAAGGCAAGAAAAGCCAGCCAGTTCTCCAAGCGTTAATTCTTACGGAAAAAGAATCATCAAAACCTCCGGAACCCCGGAGGTTTTTTGTTGAAAAAACTTATGCCTTCTATTCTTGTGTCAATATTGTCACAACCGGTTTAAAGTGATAAAATGACATATAGGTTTTTTGGGAGTAAGGGTGGCAAGAACATGTTATATAACATTAGTTATGAAATTGCCGGAGTGATACTTACCACAGTAGTCGGAGTCCACTTCTTTCGAGAAGAGCGGCTTCGCAATGTTCAGAACGCGCTTTTTGGCGTGTTTATTATTTTTATCCTGATGGCATGCCTATTGGATGTGGCAGGGGCTGTTACCATCAGCTACCCCCATGCGGTGCCCCTCTATGTGAATTTAGTAGTGAACCAATTATTCTATTTCTGCCAAATCACCTTGCCGGTGCTGTTGTATCTTTTTGTGCTGAATTTAACCCAATTGATGACACCACGTCATAAAAAAATTATCCTTTGGTCTTTGGTGCCCTACGGTTTGGAATTATTAATATGGTTGGCCAATCCCTTAACCGG
>CAYVFH010000139.1:0-2214 GCA_964450985.1 uncultured Oscillospiraceae bacterium
AGGAGTGGGGTATCAACCATGTGTTTGCCCGGAAAATTCTTCGAGTGTATGGAGAGGACAGCTTGGCCATGCTTCGGGACAACCCGTACCGGGTGGTGGCCGATTTCCCGGAAGTGGATTTTCATGAGGCAGATCAACTGGCTGCCCGGCTAGAGCTTGAGCCGGAGGACCCCCGTCGGATTCGGAGCGGGGTTCTTTTTGTTCTCCGGAAAAGAGGAGGTGACGGAAGCACCTGTCATCCATATGGGGAATTGGTGGAAGAAACGGCGGGGGGCTTATTGGGTCTTTCCATGGAAGAAGTAGAAGATGAAGTGCTTGCTATGGCCCGCGACGGACGGTTGGTCATCGTGACCCGACAAGAGGAACGGTTCGTCTATGACCCCAGACTATATGAGGCGGAAATGAATATTGTACGTGGTATTGAATTATTGGAACGAGCCAAGGTGAAGCCTGTGTTGGGAGATGTGGAGGGCTTGCTGGCTCGAATTCAACGGGATCAGAATCTGAATTTTTCACCCAATCAGATGGAAACCATCCATTCGGTGTTGAAACACAATGTTTCGGTGATTACAGGGGGACCCGGAACCGGAAAGACCACCATCATCAATGGTGTCATTTCCCTTCTTCAATCCTTCCGGGAGAAAACAGTGATTTGTGCGCCTACGGGAAGAGCCGCCAAACGCATAAAGGAAGCTACCGGACATCCTGCAGTGACCCTGCATCGATTACTGGAAGCGGAGTTGGATGAGCAGCGGCGTTCTGTCATCTTTCGACGGTGCCAAAGCAATCCCCTGGATGTGGATGGAGTCATTGTGGACGAAAGCTCTATGATGGATGTACTTCTCATGAGTGCTTTGATGGATGCCTTATCTCCGGGAACTCGTCTGATTTTAGTGGGAGATGCCAACCAGCTTCCCCCCGTGGGGCCGGGGAATGTGTTGAAGGACTTTATCGAGAGTCAGCGAGTACCGGTATTCTATCTCAAGGAAATCTACCGGCAAGAAAAAGAAAGCCGCATTGTGGTCAATGCCCACGGAATTCAGCGGGGTGAAATGCCGGAAGAAGGCAAAGAACCTTCTGATTTTCGCCTGATATCCGCAGCGACCCAGCAGGAGACCCTGGATGCCATCCTGGCCTGGATGGAAGGAAAGGAATGGAAGGGTGTTTCCTTTCCGGTGGTGCCGGCAGAAATTCAAGTTATCACCATGACCAAGAAAGGACCCTTGGGAACCCAACGGCTCAATGAAGCCCTTCAATCCAGATTGAACCCGGAAGACCCGGATACCCCCCAGATAATGGATGGAAGAGGCGGCATTTTTCGAAGTGGAGACCGGGTGATGCAGATTCGAAACAATTACCAGCTGGGATGGAAATCCATGGAGGATTTTAGCGAAGGAGCGGGAATATTTAATGGAGAAATCGGTGTGATTCATGATATGGATATTTCTCAGCAGAGATTGGGCGTTCTATTTGACGAGGGAAGGTATGGGGTGATTGGGCCGGAGTTATTTCAGGATTTGGAACTGGCGTATGCCATTACCGTACATAAGAGTCAAGGGTCGGAATTCCCAGGAGTCATCATGCCTCTCATGTGGACCACCCCCAAGTTGGCCAATCGAAATCTTCTCTATACGGCGGTTACCAGAGGTAGAGACCAGGTGATGCTGGTGGGCAGCTTGAAATTATTGGACCGAATGGTCCAGAATGTGATGGTGAACCAACGCCTCACGGGTCTTTCCTGGGAGTTGAAAAAAGGACTGTAATACTGGGGGATAATTGACAAAAAAATGGAAATTGTGATAGGATGACGTTCCGGTTGGAGGGGGGAATGTGGTTGAAAATCAGGCGATTTCTGAAACTGTTGTTCCCGGATGGGCTATATTGCTTTGGATGCGGTGCCATCATTGATGATAGTCGGCCCTATGGCTTGTGCGATGATTGTGTGGCAAAATTTCACTGGGCCAACAAAAAAGTCTGTGAAAAATGCGGTAAAATAATGGAAGAGGAAGGGGTGTTTTCCCGGTGCGGCGACTGCAGAGCGGATGAACCGCCCATGGTACAAGGTTTTACCTGCTTCCTATATGGTCTTTATGAACGGGAAGTAATTCAGGCCTTCAAGTATGGCGGAGCCGGCTACATGGCAGACAAACTGGGTCGGTTGCTTTGGGACCGATTACAGCCGGAAATTGCCCGCGGATTAACCTGGGACTATAT
>CAYVFH010000140.1:0-2176 GCA_964450985.1 uncultured Oscillospiraceae bacterium
GGGTCAGGAACATCGATGATTCCTATTTTCAATCAACTCACACAGCAAGGTGAAATATTTTGACGAGGAGCTTACGAAAGAAAAGCAGCACAGGAATATACCATGTTATGCTAAGGGGTATTAATGGACAACCCATCTTCGAGGAGAATGAAGATCGGCATCGGCTATTGAGTACTTTTTTGAGGTATAAGAAAGTATGCGAATTTCAACTATTTGCTTACTGTCTTATGGAGAATCACATACATTTGTTAATCAAAGAAAAGGATGAAACCATTTCTCAGGTTGTAAAGAGAATTTCGGGCAGCTATGTATATTGGTACAATCGCAAATATGAAAGGAGTGGGTATTTGTTCCAAGGTAGATTCCTCAGTGAAGTGGTGGAAAATGATAGCTACTTCTTAACAGTACTTCGATATATCCATCAGAATCCGGTAAGAGCCAACATCCAGAAAAGGGTGGAAGATTATCCATGGACTAGCTACCATTGTTACCTCCAGCAAAACCATAATTCCCGGGGTCGGTTCGGGGTCGGGTCCCACCAGCAAGACAGAACAACACCCGCCCCTGAGATAACAACAAACAAAGAATTGGTGGATACAGATTATGTTTTGCAGTATTTTTCCCGGAATCCAGAGGACGCCCTTAACCGGTTCGTTGCATTCATAAATCAATATAGAGAAGAGGACCTCCTATGGCTTCCATCGTAAAAAGCCTGGGGATAGAAGGGGTAGAAGGATACCTGGTTGACGTGGAGATCAAAACCATCTTCGGCCAACCTATGGTTTCCATCGTGGGCTTGGGAGATATGGCCATCAAGGAGGCGAAGGAAAGAATTGTGGCGGCCATCAACGATGGTGGATATACCTTCCCGGAGATGAAAATCGTTATAAATTTGGCCCCTAGCGACATGAAAAAAGGTGGCTCTCACTTCGACCTCCCCATGGCGCTGGGAATCCTATTGGAAACAGGCCAGCTGAAGATTAAAAGAAGAGAAAGATATGCCTATATCGGAGAGCTGTCCCTAAATGCAAAAATACGTTCCTGCAATGGAATTTTGCCCATGGTTATTGCCGCAAAAAAAGCCGGCATAAAAAATGTGATTGTCCCAAGGACCAATATCAAAGAAGCATTATTAGTGGGGGAAATGAATATTTTTGGATTTGACTGCATACAGGAAATGGCAGCATTCCTGGAAGGAAAATCAGAATATGAACCTCCTAAAGAAATTGAAGCGCAAAGCTCCCCCTCTCCCCATACGGTAGACTTTAAAGATGTACGGGGCCAGGATGCTCTGATTGCGTACATTGTTGTAGCGGCAGCCGGAGGGCACAATCTCTTAATGCTAGGAGCTCCTGGATGTGGTAAATCCATGATTGCAAAACGAATTCCCACCATACTTCCTGGTATGACCGAAGGGGAAGCCTTGGAAGTCACTAAAATATATAGTGTAGCGGGGATGTTAAAGGGAAATAATGGACTGATTCAGCAACGGCCATTTCGTGCACCTCACCACAATGCTTCCACCAACGCCTTGATTGGAGGAGGAAACAATGCTACCCCCGGGGAAATATCCCTTGCACACAACGGGGTATTGTTTCTGGACGAGATTGCAGAATTTACAAAAAGAACCCTGGACTCCCTCCGGCAACCCATGGAGGATGGAGTAGTAACCATATCAAGAGTGCGATACACAAACAGTTATCCGGCAAGTTTTATGCTGGTGGCTGCTATGAATCCTTGTCCTTGCGGCCACTACGGGAGTTCGAAATGCAAATGCAGCGATTACGAGATACTAAAATATCGGCAAAGAATATCCGGGCCACTCTTAGATCGAATGGATATACAGAAGTATGTCCAACCTGTTCGTTTTCAGGAACTGTCCAATCAGGCGGAGGAAGGAAATCGCTCGGAAGATTTACGGGAAAGGGTAGAAAAGGCCCGGGATATTCAGAAGAAAAGATTTAATGGAATCGATTCCATAAATTGCAATGCTCAAATGACAGGGAATCTTATCAAGGAGCATTGCCAACTTGACAAGCCGGGGCAAGACTTGCTGCAAAAGGCTCATGACCGCTATGAATATAGCGCTCGTTCGTATCACAAGTACTTGAAAATAGCCAGAACCTTTGCGGATTTAGATGGGGCTAAGACAATCCGGGAGACGGACGTGGCAAAA
>CAYVFH010000141.1:0-2081 GCA_964450985.1 uncultured Oscillospiraceae bacterium
GCCGGTGTGGGAAGTACCCCCACCTTAATCACATTTCCCCCCATGGACAAAATTCCGGCGGACATGGCGTCTTCCAACAAGTCCCCGGAAATCCTGGTATCTTTGCCGATGATAATCACCGGCCGCTCTTTTTCTTTGTTCAGTACATAGGTGCCGGCTTTGCCCAGGTTAAAGGCCAGCTCCGGCGTTAAATCCCTGTTGACGATACCTCGAACGCCATCGGTACCAAAAAGTCTTCCCATGATTAATTACTCCTTCATCGTGTATAAATTCAGAAGCTAAAACGCCTCGTTCAATGCATTGATGGTCACTTGCACCTCGATAGGAGATACGATAAAACTGGTCAACACCATATCATATTTTACCACCACCGGCAACGTATATACGCCGGGTGTCAAGCCGGCAAGATCCACCGACAGGCGGAAATCGGTGGCGGCCTCAACCGCCTCCAATACTTTTGGATCTCCGGCCATGGTAATTTTTAAACGGGAAGTATTCACATAGGCAGAATACTCTGGGCTGAGATTTTCGAACATAATTTCAGAAGTGGAAATCTCTACCGTCTCCGTGTCCACTCCGCTTATTTTTATGGAAATTTGCGGTGTGGGGGCATTGGCAGAAATGGACACCCCTTCCGGTAAAGTCAAAGGTACGGGAACCACCGTAGTGGTGGTAAACCCGGATATATCCACAATGGCAGATGTAATGCTCTCAATTTCTTTCAGTTTTTCTTCCGGACCCACTAAGGTGATTTTGGTGGGAAGCTCTATGGATTCCACGTTATATTCTTCTGAGATGGTACCTTCTGTGATGATTTCCAAAGGAACGGTTTTCAAGGCAAGCAAATCACCGGTGACGGTAATGGTGGAGGCAGACAAGCCAATATCTGTTACCATCACGCCGTTACCATCTAAAGGCTGGATGTTCACCGTGGAAACTCCTGTAACCGTCCATTCCTCCAAGGGAACCTCCGCCAACAATCTAGCCACAGACTCCACCTTGCTCTTGGGTCCCCGCACTTCCACTTGGCGAGGACTGATATTTAAATTGGCAGGTTCGGTATTCGGCGGAATTTCTCCTACATACCGAACCTCCACCGACCGATTGCTCACCACATATTCTTCGATGATTACCTCCAGCTTGGGAGTGGCATTGCCGGACAAAGACAACTCATCCGGAACTTCAATCTTCACCGGAATATAGTTGGTCCCCAGGGCGTACCCGTAAACGTCCATGATGGCCACCACATCTTCCGGGGAAAGCTTCACAATATCGGAACGCTTCCCACTGACCACCACTGAGAGGCTGTAATTCTCGTGATTCAGGGCAAGACCTCTTTGAACCAGAGTTTCCTGATTCTGAATTTTCACCGGTATATTTTCAAAACGCTGCTCCACCGTGGGGTTCACATCGATGAGCACATATCCCCACATGACTAGGGCAATGATGATGGACAACACTAAATTGGCATTCTTATTTTGGAACATTTCGCTTTTTCCTCCATTTTCCAAAGAATGCCGGCATTTTTTCATCCAGCCCGCCCAAATAGAATTGAAGCAGTTCCTTTTCCACAGACTTCACATCCAGGAATCGAGAAAGCTTTCCATCTACCGCGATGGAGATAATGCCTGTTTCTTCCGACACCACCAGGGCCATGGCATCCGAATGTTCTGTAATTCCCAATGCGGCGCGATGCCGTGTTCCCAACTCCTTGGAAAGTTCCTTATTTTGCGTCAAGGGCAGCACACAGCCTGCCGAATATATTCTGGCCCCACGAATAATCACCGCTCCGTCATGAAGAGGAGATCCTTCGTAGAAAATATTTCCCAAAAGCTCCGTGGAAATATCTGCATCCAGCAGCGTTCCTGTCTCGCTCACTTCTTTCAGCGCCACTTCCCGTTCAAAAACCATCAATGCCCCAATTTTTTTATCCGAGAACACGTCCATAGCTTTGGCAATTTGGTTGGCGATATGCTTGGCCTTTTCCTTCCCGACTTCACCCAGGGTGGTTTTTAACGGTAACTTTTGACGACCCACATATTCCAACCCCCGCCGAAGCTCCGGTTGAAAAATAATGACCA
>CAYVFH010000142.1:0-2061 GCA_964450985.1 uncultured Oscillospiraceae bacterium
GAATCGGAGAATCCGGATAGTATAGTGGGGCAGCTGAATGCATCTGCCGGCATAGGGGGCGTGGAGGTTTTTCCGGAAATAAGGTGGATGTTTGAGGAAGCGGTGATGCTTTCTGTGGCCACGGAAGGCCGCTTTGACATTACCATAGGTCCCGTGACGGAATTGTGGAAGGCGGCAATAGAAGAAAATCGAGGCCCGAACCCGGCGGACTTACAGAAAGCCCAGAAGCTGGTGGAGTACGGGCATCTGATTTTCGATGGCAACGAAGTATCCTTGCGAACCAAGGGTATGAAGTTGGATTTGGGGTCTATGTCCCGAGGGATTATGATGGATGAAGCCGGTGAACACCTCATGGAGAAGGGCGTTACCGAGGGGGTGCTGACCTGGGGTCAGGATGTTTTATATTGGAATACCCAGTCAAGTATTACCACCCATCGGGCCGTGGGATGGAATCCCTATTCAGAAGAACCATTTTTTCAAGTGGAATTGCAGAACCAAGCCATGGTGGTGGAGGGGATAGCCAATTTGACCGGCAATGGGGTGATTCCCATCGTAGAACCTCATACAGGGGAGCTATCCGAAACGGACGTAGCCTTGGTATGGGTCATTGCGTCCACTGCGATGGAAGCGGACGGTGTGAGTACCGCAGCCTACTTGATGGGTGTAGCAGAAGGTCTTTCCTTTGTGGAGAAGATGGAAGGGGTGGAACTGATTTATTGGACCAAGGAAGGCCAGTGGCTTACCACCCAGGGGCTTCAAGGTAAAGTCGATTTTTTGTAGACCAACAAATAATATAAACTGTGAATAAGTAGAGATCATGTTAACGCAAATAATCCATGAAAAATAAAATGAATTATAAAAAGTTATGGGGAATGACAAAAGCAGATGTTTTACTGGGCGTAGCCTTCTTGGTTGTGGGCGCCCTTTGTTTTGTTGGGCTTTTGATTCTCAATCAACAACCGGCGGGTCAGTTGGAGGTGAAGGTGGCAGGTGAGACCAAGGCCATCTACCTTATTTCAGAAGATCGGGAAGTAACATTGGAGGAAATCGGGGAAAACACATTTGAAATCAAGGGCGGTGTGGTGGAAATGGTTCATGCGGATTGCCCGGACCAGTATTGTGTTCATCACCGACCCATCTCCAAGAATGGGGAATCTATCATCTGTCTGCCCAATCAAGTAGTGATTACCATTCGAGGAGGAGAGGAGCAAGTTGTCGATGGGACGACCAACTAATAAATTGGCATTGAGTGGGGTGTTGACCGCATTGGCGGCCATTTTTTCCTATGTGGAGGCATTGATTCCATTTAGCTTTGGTGTACCTGGGATTAAATTGGGGTTGGCCAATGTGGTGATTGTGTTTGCGCTATATAGTATAGGTCCTCGGTTTGCCTTGTTAATCAGTGTGGTACGAATTCTGGTGGTTTCCTCCCTGTTTGGGAGTCCGGCCATTGCCATGTACAGTTTAGCCGGAGCTCTGCTGAGTTTGGCCGTAATGGTGCCTCTTCAGAAAACAGGAAAATTTAGCATGATTGGTGTCAGCATGGCCGGCGGAGTTTTTCATAATATCGGGCAGCTTGTGGTGGCGGCATGGGTGGTGGAGACCATGCAAATTCTGTATTATTTTCCGGTATTGTTGATTGCCGGTATGGTAACGGGGATTTTAATCGGGATTATCGTGACTCGGGTTTCCCGGACCATTCGGATCAAGCTATAGATTATAAATGAGGGATTATGAAGCGGGTCTATATTTCAGAATGTGCCCATCCTCAGGTGATGGCATACTTACAAGAAAATAGTTGGGAGATAATTCGGGTGAAAAAACAGGGGCCGGTATATGAGGCCATTGCATCTCACCCGGATATTTTTTATGGACAGGTGAATGGAAAAATAATTCCCCAAAGAGGAGATTTGGGGCAAGCATATCCGGATACCGCAAGATACAACGGTGTACAGATTGGCCACTACTTTCTTCACAACTTCTCTCTTACATCACCGGTGCTGACTCGAGAAATCGAAAAGGCGAGGCTGGTTAAGGTTCATGTGTCCCAAGGATATACTC
>CAYVFH010000143.1:0-2042 GCA_964450985.1 uncultured Oscillospiraceae bacterium
ATCCCGTGGTCATGGAAGACCCGGAAGGAATCACAACGGAATGCCTTTCCGCTACAGAAATTGTAGTAAGAGGTGCCGACAAGGCGAAGGTTGGAAACTACGCCGCCAATATTCGTGCATGGAGAAAACCGGAGCCTTACAAGGGCAAGGGAATTCGTTATGCCAACGAAGTGGTTCGCAAGAAAGAGGGAAAAGCAGGAGTTAAGAAATAGGAAAGGAGTGAAGATACAATGACAGAAAGTAGAAATGATCGACGTGTCATGAGACACAAGCGTGTACGAAAAACATTATCCGGCACTCCTTCACAGCCTAGAATGTGTGTTTATAGAAGCAATCAGAACATATCCGTTCAGATTATTGATGATGTAAATCACACCACCTTGTGCTCCGCTTCCTCCTTGGAGAAGGAATTGAAAGCGGAAATCGGGTACGGCGGAAATAAGGAAGCGGCAAAAAAAGTGGGAGAAGTGATTGGGAAGAGAGCTCTTGCGAAGGGCATTGAAACAGTGACTTTTGACCGAGGCGGTTTCTTGTATCACGGAAGAGTGAAAGAACTGGCGGATGGTGCTCGTGAAGCCGGTTTGAAATTCTAAGGAGGAGGAAAGGATATGCGACAAGCAATGATCGATGCATCCAAAATGGACCTGAAAGAAACCATCGTCAGCATCCGACGTGTAGCGAAAACCGTAAAGGGCGGGAGAAACATGAGATTCTCCGTGTCCGTAGTGGTGGGAAATGGCGAAGGATACGTAGGCGTGGGTCTGGGAAAAGCACAGGAAATCCCGGAAGCGGTTCGTAAGGCCATCGAAGATGCAAAAAAGAATTTAATCTACGTTCCCACAGTGGGAACCACGATTCCCCACAGAATCCTTGGAATATTTGGTGCAGGTCAGGTATTGATTATGCCTGCTGGCCCTGGTACCGGAGTTATTGCCGGATCCTCGGTTCGTACCGTCCTGGAAGCTGCAGGAATCAAAGATGTGAGAGCAAAATCAATTGGTTCTAATAATGCAACCAA
Organism: uncultured Oscillospiraceae bacterium; assembly: GCA_964450985.1. GTDB lineage: Bacteria > Bacillota > Clostridia > Peptostreptococcales > Anaerovoracaceae > JAAZGD01. The sequence continues at coordinate 1,019 of CAYVFH010000143.1, forward strand.
TATGGCCTATGCCACAATAGAAGGTCTTCGAAACTTAGTAACGGCTGAAAAAGTAGCCAAACTACGTGGGAAGACCAAGGAAGAAATCTTAGGATAGGGGGAGCGACGAAATGGCAAAAATGGTTAAGATTACTTTAACGAAAAGCCCAATCGGTGCAAAACCCGACCACCGCAAGACCGTTGTGGCATTGGGTTTGAAAAAGATGCACCAGTCCGTAGTGATGGCAGATACACCGCAGACCAGAGGCGCGGTGAAAAAGGTAGAGCATCTTGTTACAGTAGAAGAACTATAGGAATGGAGGTGCTTTGCAAATGAAATTACATGAGTTACAAGCCGCTCCGGGTTCTACCAAGGCAAAGAAAAGAAGAGGTAGAGGGACCGGCACCGGGCTGGGAAAAACCAGCGGAAGGGGCATGAACGGTCAGAACTCCAGAAGTGGCGGAGGTGTACGCTTGGGATTTGAAGGCGGCCAGATGCCTCTCTATCGTAGACTTCCGAAAAGAGGGTTCACCAATATTTTCGGTACCCAGTATGAAATTGTCAACATTGACGACTTGAATAAGTTTGAAGAAGGGACTACCATTACACCGGAGTTGATGGAAGAAGCCGGCTTGATTAAGCAGGTGAAGGATGGTGTAAAGGTGTTGGGGAACGGAAATTTAGAAAAGAATGTTTCGGTTCAGGCTCACAAATTTAGCAAGACGGCAATCGAAAAAATTGAGTCTGCGGGAGGAAAGGCAGAGGTAATCTAGTATGGGAATGATTAAAACAGTTCAGGCTGCCTGGGGAATTCCTGACATGAGGAAGAAAATGATTTTTACCCTTCTCATGTTGGTGGTATTCCGAATCGGATCCAACATTCCGGTACCGGGCATAGACAGAGCAGTATTAGATCAAGTGTTTGATGGAGGGACCGGGTTATTGGCCTTATTTGACCTGTTTTCCGGAGGGGCTTTCAGCAACTTCACCATATTTGCACTGAGCATTACTCCATACATTACCGCTTCCATCATATTCCAGCTC
>CAYVFH010000144.1:0-2040 GCA_964450985.1 uncultured Oscillospiraceae bacterium
CATAACGGTTGTAGACCGCCGAAGCGAAGAAGAGTATAGTAGAAGGGAGGAGTAATGGAATGGCAAGATATACAGATGCTAGCTGCAGATTATGCAGAAGAGAAGGCCAAAAGCTTTTCTTAAAAGGCGAACGATGCTACAGCACCAAGTGTGCTATGGAGAAAAGAAGTTACGCTCCCGGCCAACACGGTCAAGGTCGTAAGAAGGTTTCGGAATACGGGACACAGCTTAGAGAAAAGCAAAAGGCGAAAAGATTTTATGGACTTCAGGAGACACAATTCCGAAACCTGTTTGACAAAGCGGTTAAGAAAAAGGGAATTACAGGTGAAAACCTGTTGATTTTCCTGGAAACTCGCTTGGACAACGTGGTATTCCGATTGGGATTCGCTTCTTCCAGAAAAGAAGCCCGTCAGTTGGTCACCCATGGTCATTTTATGGTAAATGGCAAGAAGGTAAATATCCCTTCATATATGGTGAGTGCCGGAGACGTGATTCAGGTGAAAGAAAAAAGCGTAAGCTCTCCCAAGTTCAAAGAAATCAAAGAAATGACGATTACCGCGCCCTCTTGGCTATCGGTAGATGTTGAAAAGCTAGAAGGAAAAGTATTGATGCTGCCCACAAGAGGAGAAATCGATACCCCCATTGCAGAACATCTTATTGTCGAATTGTATTCCAAGTAATGTAGTGTATTGGATTGACGCTATATTCAAGAGGAAAAGGAGGGTTTTTGAATGATAGAAATCGAAAAACCAACAATCGAGTGTATCTATTCCGATGAAGATGCAAATTATGGGAAATATGTGGTGGAGCCTCTGGAAAGAGGATACGGAACCACATTGGGAAATAGCTTACGAAGAATTCTTCTCAGCTCTCTCCCCGGTGCAGCGGTAACTTCGGTGAAAATCGATGGCATCCTGCATGAGTTTTCCACCATACCCGGGGTGAAAGAAGATGTGACAGAAATCATCTTGAATCTGAAGAAGTTGGCTGTAAGATTAAACGGCGAGCAGACGAAACGGGTGATTATCAATGCAGTGGGTCCCAAAGAGGTTACCGCAGCAGATATTATTGCAGACATGGATGTGGAAATTCATAATGAGGATCTTCACATTGCCACGTTGGAAGATAATGCCACTCTGGTGATGGAGATTAATCTGTCCCGTGGTCGTGGTTACGTATCGGCGGAGCAAAATAAGACGGAGGGTATGCCCATTGCGGTAATACCAGTAGATTCTATTTTTACTCCGGTAACGAAAGTGAATTTTATGGTGGACAACACGCGTGTGGGCCATATCACGGACTATGACAGACTTACTTTGGAGCTTTGGACCGATGGGTCCATTACTCCTGACGAGGGGGTTTCCATCGGAGCCAAGATTATGCAAGAGCACCTCAACCTGTTCATTGAGCTGACGGATAGTACGGAAGCTATGGAGATTATGATTGAAAAGGAAGAGGATCAAAAGGAAAAGGCCCTGGAAATGACCATTGAAGAATTGGAACTTTCCGTTCGTTCCTTTAACTGTCTGAAGAGAGCCGCCATCAATACGGTGGAGGAGCTGACTCATAAGACGGAAGAGGATATGATGAAGGTTCGTAATCTGGGCAAAAAGTCCTTGGACGAAGTGAAGCATAAACTGGAAGAATTAGGTCTTGGCTTGAAGCCAAGTGACGAATAAGCAGAAAGGAGTAGTGGCGATGCCAGGATATAGAAAGCTAGGCAGACCTAGCGCTCATCGAAAGGCCATGCTGCGAAATCTGGTGACGGACTTGTTCCGGGAAGAACGGATTTCCACTACCGTAACTCGGGCGAAGGAAACGCGAAGAGAAGCGGAAAAAATGATCACGTTGGCAAAACGAGGTGATCTTCATGCCAGAAGGCAAGTGATGAGCTATGTTTACGACGAAGATGTTGTAAAAAAATTGTTTGATGAAATTGCCCCGAAATATGCCGAAAGAAACGGGGGCTATACTCGAATTCTCAAGCTGGGACCCCGACAGGGCGATGCGGCGGAGGTTGTGTTTTTAGAATTGGTGTAG
>CAYVFH010000145.1:0-2015 GCA_964450985.1 uncultured Oscillospiraceae bacterium
CCCAAGGGGAGTACCGGAAATCCGTGGATGCCGTGATGGATTTTCTTTCCGGACGGAAAAAACCCTTGATTGGTGGGTTGAAGAAGAAAATGAAAGAAGCATCGGAACAGATGGCCTTTGAAGAGGCGGCTTATTACAGAGATTTGATTCAGGCGGCAGAGGCCATACTGGAACTGGCCAATAGCCCCGTTGCCAAGGCGGTTCGAAAGAGCGCGGAGATGGAGGCCCGGGATGAAGCCAACCTGGAATTGGAACGGGCAAAAATGGAGAGAGCTTCTTATCTGGGAAGGACGTTACGGGAATGGACGGGAACCGGTGATCCCAGTAGGGATATACAGGTTCGAGTGGAAGCTTATGATATTTCCACCACAGGGGGTGTGGACTCGGTGGGGGCCATGGTGGTTTTTACCGGTGGAAAGCCCCTTAAGAAAGCATACCGAAGATTTCGGGTACGGACAGAGGGGGTGGACGATGTAGGGTCTCTCCAGGAGGTGTTGTATCGTAGGCTTTCCCGGGGCTTGGCAGAAGATGCAGGGTTTGTACCCTTGCCGGACTATATATTGATGGACGGGGGAAAAGGGCAGGTCTCTTCGGCTGAAAAGGTGATAGAAGCACTGGGATTGCACATTCCGGTGTTGGGGATGATAAAAGATGACCGCCATCGGACCAGAGCTCTTTTGTGGCGGGGGACGGAACGAGAGTTGAAGAAGGACCGGGAGCTTTATCGCCAGGTGGGGGTTATGCAGGAAGAGGTGCATCGATTTGCCATAGAGTATCATCGGCATCGCCAGGAGAAACGGATGGAAACCTCGGTGTTAGATCAAATCCCGGGAGTGGGCCCCGCCAAGCGAAATGCACTTTTGGGACATTTCAAGAACATGGAGAACCTGCAATCCGCTTCCTTGGCGGAGCTAATGGAAGTGCAAGGGATTCATGAGAAACTGGCCCGGAAAATTTATGAATATTTCAATTGATTCGATGGTTTTCCCGTGGTATAGTGTACCCAAGATAACCTTTGGGGATATGGAGGAATAACATGACAGATAAAGAAAAACAAGAATTAGAAGTGGAAGAAGCAGATATCATCACTTTGGAGTTTGAAGATGGTGAAGACGTAGAATGTGAGATTATGGGTGTATTCGACGTAGAAGGAAAGGAATACATTGCCCTAATCCCGCTAGATGAATCTGACGATGTTTACATCTATGGATACAATGAAATCGGCGAAGACGAATTCGAACTCGTGGACATTGATGATGATGCCGAGTTTGAAAAAGTGGTGGCTGAGTTCGATAAAATCGTGGCGGAGGAAGAGTAAGACCTGGTCTATATTCTTCTGCTTTTTCGAATCATGGCGAAGCCAAAGAATAGAAAAAGTATAAAGCCGGTGGCATAGTAGGTTTCGAAACCTTTCGCCATCCAACCCACCAAGGCAAAAATGGACAATATCAATAAAAAGATGCCGAAGGCAAATGCTTTCGGTTCTCTTTTTTTGACCCAATCTTTGAACGAATTCATGTGACACCTCCCGTAAGGATTCCTAAGATTCTCGGATTATTATAGCATAATCTGGGGGGGATTGTGGTATAATAATCATCGTGGCCTTGGGAAATGCGGTAAGAAGGAGGATTCTCATGAACAAATACGACGTCATCGTAATCGGAGCAGGCGCCAGTGGGGTGTTCTTGTCTTATGAGTTGACGAAATTGGAAAATAAAGCGACAGTGCTGATGTTGGATAAGGGCGCGCCCTTGGAAAACAGAGCCTGTCCTATCAAATTGGGGAAGACAGAAACCTGCATCAAATGCAATCCCTGCCACATTATGAGTGGCTACGGGGGTGCGGGCACTTTGTCTGACGGAAAATATAATATTACCACGGAATTCGGTGGTGACTTGCATTCCTATGTAGGTGTGGATCATGCCCTGGAGCTCATGGAATATGTGGATCAGGTCCTCTGTAACATGGGAGGCAGTGAGGCCAAATTGTATAGCACCGGCAATTCGGATTTGCGA
>CAYVFH010000146.1:0-2005 GCA_964450985.1 uncultured Oscillospiraceae bacterium
TACACCCCGCTAGGTGAGCAGCAATGCCATCCCCTGCAAATGCGGCAACTGTTTTTTTGTTCTTATCTATTATTACATTTACAATATATACCAAATTAACCCGTCTCACTGCATCAATCATATCTTCATGTATGGGATTCATGTCCAAAATTCCGGTTCTGGCGTAAGGGCTATCGATAAATGCACTGCAATGATTTTCGAGGACAGTTTTCTCTGAACATACTCCCGGCAGTACACTTTTTCTCCCCCCTGAATAACCCGCAAAAAAGTGTGGCTCAATAAACCCTTCCGCAACTAAGAGGTCTGTTTCCACCGCAATCTTGTTGACATATAGTTTGGCACCGGAAGGTAGCGTGCCCATGTCAATACATTCGCTGAGTATCCAATCATGAACCACAATTTGTTCCGTAAGTACAATGTCTTTCCCTAATTTTTCCTCTAATTCAGAAAGAGTTGTACCTCTATGACTACCCGTCGCCACCAAAAGCGTAATCTCCATGTTCGGATTCCCTTGGCGCATTTCAGCCAACATATGAGGTAGGATATCCTTGCTGGGAACGGGTCTCGTATGATCACTGATGATTATTGTGGCCTTTCTTTTACCTTTGGAAATTTCCTTCAACACCAAACCACCGATGGGATTTCTCATCGCATCGCCAACAATTTCTTTACCCTCTCGCTCGGAGTTTAATTCTTTAATCCGCGAACTCAATATTTCACAAGAGGCCTAATGGTTGATCTTCCATATGGCAAATTTATATATTCTTTCAAGATAACTCCTTCACATTTGTACCATTCCCTATGTTAATAATTTCCTTTAAACATTTTTGTATTTTCAGCTACTGGCATATGTCCTCCAAAATATGAAGAAAAATCCAATTCGAGATAATTGCACATTTCTAAGATTTCTAGAAGAGTATTATCGTTTACCGGAATACCCTCCCTCTTAATTCTTTGCATGTTTTCGACTTCTTTTTCGCCATGCGTATATATCCGCTGACAACCTTCTGCTTTAGGAGATTCTCTGATTTCTTTCATATAATTGGACATGTGATTTTTTATCATCTCGGGATTGCCAAAGAATGCAGGGTCAATTGCGATAAATCCATGACTGATACCCCCTTTTGAACCTTGCATGGCATGATTACTCGTCATCCCTTGGGATAGAATCGAAGTGAATATTTCGCATAGCATTCCGTATCCATAACCTTTATGACTCCCTAGAATCTCCATAGCGCCACCTAAAGGCATGATACCTCCACCATTTTTTGCAATGATATTGGCAAGTACATCAGGAGCATTAGTACTTCCTTTTCCATCCTTATCAAGTGCCCACCCTTCGGGAAGAGGTTTCCCCATTTTATTATACATTTCCAATTTGCCTCGCGTTACCACTGTGGTTGACGCATCAAAAAGAAAATCATAGGGTTCTGCAGGCATTGCACATGCAATGGGATTGCTTCCTAACATTGCCATTCTACCATGTGTTGGCACCATGATTGCTTCTGAGTTTGTAAAACTCAGGCCTATAAGTCCTTCATCACATGCCATTTTCGCATAATATCCAGCAATTCCATAGTGATTAGACTCCCTTGCAACCACAATCCCCACTCCACTTGCTTTTGCCTTTTCTATTGCCATCTCCATACACATTCGCCCGATGACTTGACCCATACCATCATGCCCGTCTACGACCGCCGACACCCCGGTCTCAAATACAATTTCCGGCTTAGCCCCTACTTTTATCATGCCTTTTTCAATACTTTTGTGATACCGGACCATCCGTTGCACACCGTGACTTTCAATTCCATACAAATCCGAGAGAAGTAATACCTCCGTAATGATTTTTGCATCTTCTTCCGAAAACCCAAATTTTTGAAATGCATCCATACACAAGTTGTCCAGAGTAACGTAAGCCCAGTTGTAGTAACCCATTATTCCTCTCCTCTTTCATTATCGCTCAATCTGTTGAACCTTTATAAATATTCTTTGTTAAAGTAATCAT
>CAYVFH010000147.1:0-422 GCA_964450985.1 uncultured Oscillospiraceae bacterium
CATATTTGCCGTGGATTTGATTTGCTTGGCATACAAGGGATACAAGCACAATCTGACAATCAATGTGAATACGATTAGCGTGATTCCATAATTTTGGATGAAGCTGTACAAAAAAGTCAACAACCATCCAAGAGGTTCTGCAATCACCGCCATTATTTTATAATACATGCATTTCCTCCTTAAGGTACCGGGTCATATCCTCCGTCATTCCACGGATGGCACCTTAATATTCGTTTGATACCAAGATAACTTCCTTTGAAGAATCCATACTTCTTCAAGGCCTGAATGAAGTAGGCAGAGCATGTGGGGTAAAAGCGACAGGTCTGCGGGAAAAAAGGAGAAATCCCCTTTTGGTATCCTTTTATCAACAAAATAAGAATCCATTTCATTTCTGCTTCCCGTTTCCTTCCGGATCCTTCAGG
>CAYVFH010000147.1:432-2004 GCA_964450985.1 uncultured Oscillospiraceae bacterium
AGAAGCCCCGCCTTACGCAAGGCACCATGCATAGACTGCTGCACGTCTTGCTGCTTGGCATCTAAAATGGTATTTCTTGCAATAAAAATATAGTCGGTTCCTTCTTTTGCCAAGGGTTCCAGCACGCGCCAGCTTTCTTTCATCAGGCGGCGTGCCCGGTTTCTTTGAACGCTTTTGCCTACTTTTTTGCTCGCCAGAAACGCTTGCCTTTTGTAGGGATGGTCGTTCTTTCGATGAAACACCACCACCAACCGTTCTCCAACCGACTTTCCTCTATTGTATATTGCAGAAAAATCACTTTGTCTTCTTAGAATTTCCTTCTTCAGCATGTTGACCATTGCCCCAACTCGAAAACAAAAAGGCCGCTTGAGCGGTCTCTATGCTGTCAAGGATTTTCTTCCTCTCAATCTTCTTCTCTTTAAAACATTTCTACCGTTTTTCGTACTCATTCTTTTTCTGAATCCATGTTCTTTTTTTCGTTGCCTAACCTTTGGCTGGTACGTTCTTTTCATGAAACTTTACACCTCCTTCATGTGTGTTTTTCCGGCCGGGCCGGTGAATGAGATCGTCTTAATTTCAACGACCACATATGCCATATAATTATATAGTCCGACCTTTTTTATGTCAACTTTTTTTCCCGGGTTTTTCGAGGGAATAAGACCCTATTCTGGGACATCCACTACATGTGGGTGTTTCATGGCGGAATTACCCACATTTTTATCCACAAATAGTGGATAATCCAGGAAAATATTCTTTTGGTTTTGGGGGATTTTCCCCTTGCCCTGTGGATAACTTATATATTATGATATAAGTGTTAAACATTACCGAAGAAAAGGATGATTATGAAAGACTTAAAGGAGAAATGGTCTAAGGTTCAAGAAATATTAAAGGAAAATCTCCAGGACATCAGCTACGACACCTGGTTTGCCCCTCTAACGCCTCTCCGAACCGATGCCAAAGCCGGAAAAATTTACATCGACCCCTATGCCAGCATGAACCAGAACATTTTAACAGGCCGCTATATGTCTCTTTTAGAAGGCACCATCAAGGAGGTTTTCGGAAAAGAGTATAAAGTGGTTTTTGAGTACATCAAAGATCGGGCCGGTGGAAACGTTAGTTATGGCGGCACCGGTGAAGAATTCGACGGAGAATTTTACTTTAATCCCCGATATAATTTTTCCACCTTTGTGGTGGGAAGCAATAATAAATATGCCCATGCTGCCGCACTGGCAGTGGCCACGCTCCCCTCGGATGATTACAACCCTCTTTTTGTGTATGGCGGCTCCGGCTTGGGAAAAACCCATTTGATGCATGCCATCGGCCATCATATTCTTCAAAACCATCCCAAGTTGAAACCTCTTTATGTTTCTTCGGAAATGTTTACCAATGAAATGATAAAGGCAATCAGTGAAAAAAAGACGGGGGAATTCCGAAATAAATACAGAAAAATAGACGTATTGTTAATAGACGATATACAGTTTTTAGAGGGAAAAGAAGGCACCCAGGAAGAGTTTTTCTATACCTTTGAAGCCCTTTACCAATCCAATAAACAAATCATCATCAGCTCAGATC
>CAYVFH010000148.1:0-1960 GCA_964450985.1 uncultured Oscillospiraceae bacterium
ATCTTCCATGGAGCGGGCGCCGTCCGTCTCTCCCGCCAGTCTCCTACGGGTACAGTGCCTACAATACATGGAGCACTGGTCCGTAATGAGAAATAGCACTCGGTCCGGATATCGATGGGTTAATCCAGGGGCCGGCGAATCTTCGTCCTCATGAAGAGGATCCATCATGTCCGCCTCGGAACGATGGGTTTCTGCCAAGGTAGGTACTGCCTGCATGCGAACCGGACAACGGGGGTCTGAGGGATCCATCAAAGAAGCATAGTAAGGAGTAATACCTACGCGAAAACCTCGCATTACCTTTTCAATGTCTGCCTTTTCTTCCGGTGTTAAATCTACCACCTGCTGAATTTGATCCACAGTGGTCAAGCGATTTTCCACTTGCCAATGCCAATCATTCCACTGTTCTTCCGTAACGTTCTTCCATAGCGGAACTTCTTTCCAATTCCTAATTGCCATTTTAATTCCCTTCTTTCTTATCTGTTAATAGCGCCTTTGTAGTCATATGCCATGTCATAATGCCATGTTTTATGCATACATTTCCTGGAACAACTTCTTCAAGGGCTCACTTTCTCGAAGCACCTGCAATGTAATTTCAGCATGGCCCTTGGTATACCCGTTTCCAACAATCATGTTCACATCTTTTCCCACACCCTCTGCTCCCAGAGCTGCCTTGGTGAAGCTGGTAGCCATGGAGAAGAAGTAGACCGTACCGCCATCCTTACAGGAAAGAATGGAGGCCATTTCTGTATTTTCGATGTTGACACAGTTGATGACGATATCTGCCAACTCCCCATCTGTTAACTCATGAATTTTGTTGTACATGCCAACGGCATCCGTAGCATCTGCTGAGATATAGGCATCCGCCAGGTTCAAGTCTTTGGCTCGATTGGTGGAACGTTCACTGTGACCTACACAAATAACCTTACCTGTAACACCAGCCCGTTTCTTTGCCTCATATAAGCACAGCAATCCGGATTTCCCGCCGCCACCGATTACCACTACCTTATCACCAGGTTTTACCAACTTGGCTGTTTGGGCTGGAGCGCCGGCTACATCCAACGCAGATAATGCCAGTCCTTCCGGCATATCGGTAGGGATTTTCGCATAGATACCGCTTTGGAACAAGATGGCCTGGCCTTTAATATCCACCTGATCGATGTCCGGTCTTACATCGTAGATTTCTTCAATAACCAAAGGTGTCAGGGATAGAGAAACCAGAGTAGCAATCTTATCCCCCACTTTTAAATCTCCAACATAAGCCGGTCCCACTTCTTTCACTGTTCCAATCAGCATACCGCCGGATCCTGTCACGGGATTCTTATGTTTGCCTGCTTTTGCTACAATCCCCTTCATGATTTTCTTGATTTCTTCTACGTTTCCTTCGGCCTGATTTTCAATCTGGGTAAAGGAAGCGGAATCCACATTTAAGGTCTGCACATCAATCAGCACTTCGTTGTCATAAATCTCCATCGTATTATCAATTACATCTGCCGGCTGGGGCAATACCCCTTTCGGTGAGATGACACGATGGGTACCATAGGGACATCCTTTTTTCATTGTTTTTTCCTCCTGTTTCATTGACTAATGATTATGGCTATATAGCAACTACTATGTTATCATTTCTTTATATAGCAAGGCCCATGCCAACTACAAACGGTAATAAAGTCCATCCATTTCAACGATTATTCTGGCTCCTTCTCCTGTTTAGAACCGTTTCCGGTTCAATCTGTTCGGGGGCGAGTGGGTATCGGTTCAAAAACAATGTGAGAATTTTTAGATTATTTTAAGAATTCTTTGATTTTCTTTTAACCCCCATGTAGTATTCTATCAACGAGAGGTGTTTCACCACTTGAACCACTTTCGGGAGAATTCCCTATTTATTTTAGAAAGGAGGAACGATTATGAGACCAGACGACCGCAAGATGTCCGGAAAAGCAAAGCTCTACTGGGGCTTGATTCT
>CAYVFH010000149.1:0-1954 GCA_964450985.1 uncultured Oscillospiraceae bacterium
CCACTGCACAGTGGAAGGATCATCGAATTAATATCATTGACACACCCGGGCATGTGGATTTTACCGTTGAGGTAGAGCGCTCCTTGCGTGTTTTAGATGGCGCTGTCACCGTTCTTTGTGCGAAGGGCGGTGTGGAACCTCAGTCTGAAACCGTATGGAGACAAGCAGAGAAATATGGAGTACCACGAATCATCTTTGTGAATAAGATGGACATCATGGGCGCCGACTTCCAACGGGTGGTTCAGATGGTAAAGGACAGACTAAAAGCCAATGCAGTTCCCATCCAACTGCCCATCGGAAGCGAAGACAGCTTTGTGGGGATTATCGACCTGATTGACATGAAGGCGGAGATCTACAAGGACGACTTAGGAAAAGAATTTGACATCGTAGACATTCCCCAGGACATGATGGAAGAAGCCCAGGCAGCTCACGATAAAATGGTGGAAGCTGCGGCGGAAGCCCATGAAGAGTTAACCATGAAGTATCTGGAGGGAGAATCCTTTACCAAGGAAGAAATCAAAGATGCCATCCGAACCATGACCATTGATGGTCTTATGATTCCGGTGCTCTGCGGGTCTTCCTATCGAAACAAGGGCGTCCAGATGCTATTGGATGCGGTGGTAGATTTTATGCCGTCGCCCATTGATATTCCGGCTATTAAAGGAGAAATTCCCGTAAGAGGAACCATCGAAGAAAGACCGGCTGACGACAATGGACATTTTTCCGCCCTGGCTTTTAAGATTATGACGGACCCCTTTGTGGGTAAGCTGGCCTTTTTCAGAGTGTACTCCGGGAATCTGAAATCCGGTTCCTATGTGTACAATTCCACCAAAGGGCGAAAAGAAAGAATTGGGCGAATCCTGCAGATGCATGCCAATCACCGGGAAGATATCGAGATGGTATATTCCGGAGATATCGCGGCGGCTGTGGGTCTTAAGGACACTACCACAGGGGATACTCTCTGTGACGAAAAGCACCCTATCATTCTGGAGTCTATGGTATTCCCGGATCCGGTTATCGAGATTGCCATTGAGCCCAAGACCAAAGCAGGTCAGGAAAAAATGGGTGTGGCATTGTCCAAGCTGGCGGAAGAGGACCCCACATTCAAAACCTATACCAATGAAGAAACGGGACAGACCATCATTGCCGGTATGGGAGAGCTTCACTTAGAAATCATCGTGGATCGACTGCTTCGTGAATTTAAGGTAGAAGCTAACGTAGGCAAGCCGCAGGTATCTTACAAAGAGACCATCACACAGCTGGCGGATGTAGATTACAAATATGCCAAGCAGTCTGGTGGACACGGCCAGTATGGCCATGTGAAAATCAAATTGTACCCGCGAGAGCCGGGTGAAGGATTTGAATTTAAGAGTACCATCGTGGGAGGAGCTATTCCCAAGGAATATATTCCCAAAATTGAAGATGGAATTCGAGATGCCATGAACACCGGTCCCTTGGCCGGATACCAAATCATGGATGTGGGCGTTGAACTGTACGACGGGTCCTACCATGAAGTTGACTCTTCGGAAATGGCCTTCAAGATTGCCGCTACCATGGCGTTCCGAGAAGCTGCCAAAAAAGCAAAGCCCGTATTGTTGGAACCGGTCTTCAAAGTGGAAGTTACGGTACCCGACGAATATATGGGAGATGTCATTGGTGACATCAGCTCTCGAAGAGGAAGAATTGAGGGCTCGGATATGAGATCCGGCGCGGTGGCCATTCGTGGCTATGTACCGCTTTCAGAAATGTTCGGGTATGCAACGGATCTACGCTCCAAGACACAAGGCCGAGGCGTATATGTAATGCAGTTCGACCACTTTGAAAAGTTGCCGGAAAGCTTGCTGGATAAAATCAATAAATAAACGTTTGGGGGAAACCTAAATAACAACCAATAAATTAGGAGGAAAAGTAAGATGGCTAAACAGAAATTTGAAAGAACCAAGCCGCATCTCAA
>CAYVFH010000150.1:0-1953 GCA_964450985.1 uncultured Oscillospiraceae bacterium
GTTTGGTTTTCCAGGGGTATGTGAAGGAGCTGGCGAAACCGGTGTTGGCGGGGGGCCAATATGACCTGGCCATGAAGCGCTTTGGCAAGGATGTGGAAGCCATTGGATTTGCCATTTACTTAAATGAAATCAATCGTCTGTCATCGGATCAGAAGGAATGGATGTTGGACCGAATATTAATTTATCAAGATGGGGATGACATCAACCAAGTGATGAAGCAGGTGCAGGATTGGCAAAAGGAAGGACTCCGGGTATGGGTGGGAAAGACTCCGCCCAAGGGACTTCCGGCTAGGGAAATTCAAACATTTCATTCCGGGGATGGAGGGAAAATCTCCGGACGGGGTGAAAAAAGAGGGAGCAATAAATAATGTTAAATATCGCACTGCCCAAGGGTAGGTTGGGAGATCAAGTATATCAAATCCTGGAGAATGCCGGATACGGTTGTGAAGGATACCGGGAGAAGAATCGAAAATTAATTTTGGAAAATCCGGAGAAGGGAATCCGGTATCTTTTGGTGAAGCCCAGTGATGTGGCCATCTATGTGGAGCACAAAGCCGCCGATGTGGGCATCGTTGGAAAAGATATTTTGCTGGAAAATCAGCCGGATGTATATGAGCTTTTGGATTTGAAAATCGGAAGGTGTAAAATGGTGGTTGCGGCAAAAAACGATTATGTGGAACAGCCGGACCGGACCCTGAGGGTTGCCACCAAATACGTGAACATCGCCAAAGGGTTTTATGGAGAACAAAGTCGGGATATCGATATCATCAAACTCAATGGCAGCATTGAGCTGGGTCCCGTATTGGGTTTGTCCGATGTGATTGTGGATATTGTGGAAACAGGAAACACCATTCGAGACAACAATTTAAAGGTGCTGGAAGAGTTTAAAGACATATCGGCCAGATTCATCGCCAACAAATCCTCTTTTAAATTCCAAAATCGAATTATAACGGAGCTGGTGGACAAATTAAAGGTGGGAGGAGAAAAGGAATGATACCTATTTACGATGCAACCAATACCTCCTATGAGGTGATATTTCAAAGAGCCACCGAGCCGGAACAAGAGGGCGGCCAGAGAGTGGAAAAAATAGAGGAAGAAGTCCGCAAGGTCTTGGCCCAGGTAAAGGAAAGAGGCGACCAGGCTCTACGGGAATATACGGAAAAGTGGGACAGTGTGACAATCGATAACCTTTTGGTGTCCCCGGAGGAGATGGCCCAGGCAAAAGGCCAGGTTTCTCCGGAACTTCTATCTATTATGGAAGAAGCCGCCGCCAATATTCGACAGTTTCACCAGCTGCAAAAACGGCAGGACTATGAGCTGAAGAAAGATGAAGGGGTATTGTTGGGACAAAAAACCCTCCCGCTGGAACGAGTGGGGATTTATGTACCGGGAGGTACAGCCAGCTATCCCAGCAGCGTTCTTATGAATGCCATTCCCGCCACCATCGCCGGTGTGCCGGAGATTGTGATGATAACGCCTCCGGGGAAAAACGGTAAAATCTCCCCGGTGATTCTGGCGGCCGCCCAAATAGCCGGCGTCACCCAGGTGGTTAAGGTAGGAGGTGCCCAGGGAATTGCCGCATTGGCATATGGAACTCAGAGTGTTCCCAAGGTGGATAAGATTACCGGTCCCGGCAATATTTATGTAGCCACTGCCAAGAAAATGGTGTTTGGGGAAGTGGATATCGACATGATAGCCGGCCCCAGCGAAATTTTGATTATCGCGGATGATCAAGCCAATCCGGCCCATGTGGCAGCGGATTTGTTGAGTCAAGCGGAGCATGATGTAAGATCGGCTGCCGTGTTGCTGACCCCCAGTGGAGACATGGCGGAGGCGGTGACGGTGGAACTGGAATATCAGATGGCCATGCTGCCACGAGGAGAAACGGCAAGGGAAAGCATGGAAAACCAGGGCAAAATCGTGATAACCCAATCTCTGGAGCAAGCCATGGAG
>CAYVFH010000151.1:0-1526 GCA_964450985.1 uncultured Oscillospiraceae bacterium
CCGGAAGGATACGCCGAGGAATATGTGGCCCGAATTCATCAGTTGATGAAAGACCGGGATGGCGTGTTAACGCGGACCAAATATACGGAGTATTCTCGGCTGGTGTTGGCTTTCACTGCGTTGGGGAAAGATATCACCCAAGTAGGGGGATATAGCTTGTTGGAGTATTTGGTGGATTTGGATCAAATCACGAAGCAAGGGGTGAATGGACCGGCCTTTGCCTTGTTGGCCCTGGATTCTCACGGATACGGTTTGCCCAAGCAGGGAGTGGAGACAGTGATGGCGGCAGGGGGGACTGCGGCCACTCGAGAAAACCTGATTGCCTACTTGCTTTATAGAGGGCCACAGGATGGCGACCCGGACCGAACTGCTATGATGTTGCAAGCACTGGCGCCCTATCGAAGTGACCCGGAAGTGGCCGCTTTTGGGGAGGACGCCTTTGAGATGTTGGAAAGGTTGGAGAGTCCGGAGGGAGAGTATATTTATGGAGGCCATGCTACCTCAGAATCTTTAATTCAGGTTATCATCGCCAAACAACGATGGGGTGTCTCCTGGGAGAAAAACTTCACGGCCCTTCAGAAATATCGGCAAGCGGATGGATCTTATGCGCATGTTCTGGGAGAAGGTGGGGATTTGATGGCCACGGAGCAGGCCCTTTATGCCTTGGTGAGTTGTTATCGAACGCTGATTCAAGAGCCGGGACTTTATGAGATGAAAGAAGTTTCCTTAGATAAAGAGATTACGGTAACCCTGAACGGCTTACTCCTTTCTTTTGATCAAAATCCCGTCATAGAGTCTGACCGGGTGTTGGTGCCCCTTCGGGGAATCTTCGAAGCCCTGGGTGCCACCCTTCATTATGAGCCGGTTTCCCGTCAAGTTCATGCCGGATGGGAAGGTCATGAAGTGGTGTTATACATTGGAGCCTCCACCGCCTGGGTGGATGGCAAACAGGTCAACTTGGACGTACCGGCGAAAATCCTGGGAGACCGGACTATGGTTCCGGTGCGGTTTATTTCCGAAAGCCTAGAGGCTGTTGTAGATTGGGATGGAACCACTCGTCAGGTGGTGATTCAGCGATGAAAAAAGGAGTTCTTGTTATCCTCTTATTATTTCTCCTGACAGGGGGAATGGGCTGCGGACCAGGGGCGACGGAAAGTCCGGGTCCAGAGATATCCGGCGGTTCTTTGGAAAATGCTACCGTATCGTCCATTACCGATAAGCCAGAAACTGATTTAGAGAATGGGGAGGCCACGGAAAATCCGGAGAGTTCAGAGAACGCTGCTTCGGGGAAATTGGAAGCCGCTCAGGAGGAACAGACGGAACAAAAAGAGGCATCGCCGGTTCCCGGTTTTTCTTGTACATTGTCCATTACCTGCCATCAACTGACGGCCCACACTTCCCTTTTGCCGGAGGGGAAGCAAGAGATGATTCCTATTAGCGGCGTGATTTTGCCATCCACGGAAATCACCCTGGAAGAAGGTGCTACGGTTTTTGACCTGCTTCAAAAGGGAACCCGGCAACAGGGA
>CAYVFH010000151.1:1536-1953 GCA_964450985.1 uncultured Oscillospiraceae bacterium
CATATGGAGTTTACGCGAACGCCCATATATAACAGCACCTATATCGAAGGAATCCATAATCTTTACGAGTTTGATGGAGGGGAATTATCCGGATGGATGTATCGAGTCAACGGAACCTTCCCCAACCGGGGAGCCAGTGCCTACCGGCTTACCGATGGGGACCAGGTGGAGTGGGTCTATACCTTGGACTTGGGACGTGATGTGGGCGGCGATTATCTGGAGCAAAAGGGAGAATAGAGAAACAGTGAATCAAGGATTTTCCACATATCACCCCGTGGTGAATTTTATATTTTTCGTCATGGTAATTGGAACCGCTATGTTTTTTCTTCATCCGGTGCTGTTAGGAATTTCTTTCACCGGTGCTTTGGTCTACGCGTTGTATCTAGAAGGTCGAAAAATTCTGCGATTCTTATTGAT
>CAYVFH010000152.1:0-1947 GCA_964450985.1 uncultured Oscillospiraceae bacterium
TGAAAGAGAGAGATCCCAAGGGTAAATGGTTGAAAAAAGTAGTGGTTTCCGATGTGGATGGTGAACGGGCCGGCAAGGTAGCATCCATGTTGCAGGATTCCCGCTTCATTCCCGCAGAGCTAGATGCCAGAAACGAAAAAGATATCGTGGCATTGATTGAAAAACATCAATGTGATTTCGTGATGGATGCGGCATCTCCCTTTGTTTGTAACACTATTTTTGACGGCGCCTATCAAGGAGGCGCAAACTATGGGAATATGGGAACCTTTAGCAAGCCAAAGGAAAATCCCGACTACGAAAAGGGGCTGGAAGGGTGTTATGATTTGGTGATGGCTGATTACCATTTTCAAAAAGAAGAAGCATGGAAGAAGGCTGGACAAATGGCGGTGATTTGCATGGGCATCGATCCGGGAGTGGTGGATGTATTTGCCCGTTTTGCGGCGGATTATCTGTTTGACCAGTTGGAAGAAGTTCATGTAAAAGATGGGGGCGACCTGCATATTGAAGATCCGGATCACAAAAAAATAGGGTTTGGATTTAATGTGTGGACGGTGCTGGATGAATGCATGAATCCCAATGTGGAATGGGATAAAGCAAAAGGGTTTATTACCGAACCGCCCTTTGCAGGGGAAGAGGTTTTCCACATGCCTTGCGAAGTAGGCCCAAATCGTCTGGTGAAAGTGGAACACGAGGAGACGGTTCTGATGCCACGTTATCTACAAAAATACGGATTGAAGAAGTGTTCCTTTAAGATTGGCCTAGACGAAGATTTGACCCATGCTTTATGGGCTCTGGAAGCCATCGGATTAAGAAATGACGGCGAAGTTCAAGTGGGAAATGTGAAGGTGAAACCCAGAGATGTGGTAGCAGCAGTGGCGCCGCAACCCACGGAGTATTCCCATCAGTGGGCTGGAAAAATGATAGTAGGCATTCATTGTATCGGAACGAAAGATGGTCAAAAAAGAGAGGTTTTCTTGTATCAACCTTTTGAACAAAAGGAGGCCTGGGAGAAATGGGAGACCCAGGCTGTGGTGGCACAAACGGGATGTAGTGCGGCCATCGGCATCGAGATGATTGGAACGGGACAGTGGAATGAGCCGGGAGTATATGGGCCGGAATATTTTGATGCCATTCCGTTCTTAAAGGCCATGAAAGAGTCGGGTCTTTCCTATGGCATGATGGAAATGGATTCTCCCTACAAAAGGCAAAGGGAGTCTGAAGATCTGGAAATAGTGATTAAGGAGGCGATGAAGCAGGTTTCTGAGAAAGGAGAAAAACAATGAGTGATCAGAATTTTTCGAAACAGCAGGGTGTAAAAGCCCTCAAGAAGTACGACATGAAAGTGAGCAGCATCGTGTTCATGATTTATTGTCTGGTAGCCGCCGGTGCCTTTGGAATCGAAGAAATGATTCCGGCTTCCGGTCCGGGCATGACACTACTGATGCTAATCATCTTTCCTGTCATATGGGCTTTTCCCATCAGCAACTTGGTGGCGGAATGCGGGTCTTTACTACCATCCGAAGGCGGTGTCTATGTTTGGGTCAAAGAAGCCTTTGGTGAATTCTGGGGTTTCCAAGCCGGTTGGTGGGCCACCGTATCCACCTATATTACCAATGGAGTGTACGTAGCCCTGGTTGCAGGGTATGTTAGCCAATTTGTCGCCATGAGTGAAGGCGCAATATTTGCCATGAAAATGGGAATGATTTTAATATTCACCGTGGTTAATTTGTTGGGGATTCGAGAAGTGGGGAGAGTGAGCTCTGTTCTGTCAGTGCTCATCATTGCCGCCTTTGCCTTGGTAGCTTTGGTGGGATTCCTCAATTGGAACCAAAATCCCATGGTGCCTTTGGTGGCCGAAGATATGGGAATTCTGGAATCTGTCGGAGGGTGTATTGGTATTTGCATCTGGATGTACTGCGGGTATGAATGCATTTCCAATATGGCCGG
>CAYVFH010000153.1:0-1924 GCA_964450985.1 uncultured Oscillospiraceae bacterium
ATTCTTCATGGGGAAGAAACAAATTTGTACCTACTGGCCCTATGTTTTGATAGCAGGGACTCTTAGCTGGTTTGGAATGCACAATGCCCATTTACATCCTGCCTTATCGCTCATTTTTATTGTTCCCTTCTTGCCGAAAACAGGGAAAATCATAAAAGGATACAGTGCGCACAGCTTGGAAGATGCGGTGGGCATCAGTACCTTGGCGAAGTTCGAGCATCAAGTTGCACCGGTTGTAGATTTTGGTCTTATCTTTTTTGGATTGACCAATGCCGGTGTTTCTTTCGCCGGTATCAACAACTTGACATGGATTATCTTTTTTGCCCTGGTGGTGGGAAAGACAGCCGGCATCAGTTTGTTTACCTACGTAGCCACTTTATTAACATTTAAGCTGCCGGACGGAATGAAAGCGCGAGACGTAATCACAGCGGGTGTTATCGGTGGCATGGGGCTGACAGTGGCTCTCTTTGTGGCCAATGAGGCCTTTACGGATCTGGCGCTGCAAGGAGCTGCTAAAATGGGGGCCCTGTTCACGGCATCTGTGGGCATAGTGGCCATTATCGTGGGGAAGTTGCTACGGGTGGAAAAGAAGAAGGCTTAATTATTTTAAAATACCCACCAGAATATGGGAAAATAGATTGACAACCCCTTGGGTTCATGGTAGTATCCACTTGTATACCGAATGACTTAAAGACTGTTGAACTCGCATTTTTTTGTAAGTTTGAGTCCTTTAAAGCTTATGAAACAATGCGAGTTTTTTCGGAAGGAAAGAGCAGGAGGGTACTAGAATTTTAAGGAGGTACCGACATGAGTACAGGTGCTGTAAAATGGTTTAACGCAGAAAAAGGTTTTGGTTTCATCTCTAATGATGAAGGTGGCGAAGACGTATTCGTACATTTCTCCGCAATCAATACCGATGGTTTCAAGACCCTGGCTGAAGGACAAAGAGTTTCCTTCGACGTAGAACAGGATCCCAGAAACAGCGACAAGCTTCGAGCTGTCAATGTAAGCGCTCTCTAATTCCTTTCGGATACGAGCACTGACCAGGAACTACGTAAAACAAAAAAACAGAGGAGCGCTTCATAAGGGGCGCTCTTTTGATGTGCAAAAGTTTTTGCACTCCCCCCTTTTTTATGATATATTCAATCTATGAATACGATTACAAAGGCCCAGTGGCAACAAATCATATATACCCTCACCCAGGAATTGGATAATGGAGTTCACGTCGTGCTGAAAGACCGTACTACCATCCTCTATAACCAAGCTATGGCACAGTTGGAGGGACAGTCTTCTCAAGAAGTGCTGGGGAAGGATTTTCGAGAGGTGTTTCCCGGGATTCCTGAGGAAGAGTCCACTCTTTTGCTTGCGTTGAACCAGGGAGAGGCAACGTATCAAAAGGAGCAGCGGTATCTCAATCAGTATGGAAAATGGATTCATACGGTGAATACCACCATTCCCGTTCGTGATTCGGAGGGGCAGATTATTGCCGCCGTAGAATTCTCAAAAGACTTGACCCAAATGAAGGAGATGTCGGATCGGATATTGGCAATGAATCCTTCTTCTAGTGAAAATAAGGAGATTCCACGGGATCACATTAAAACCTATTCCTTTGAAGATTTAATGGGGGAAGACCCTGTTTTCCGGGAAATGGTAGACCTGGCCAAAAGAGCCTGCGGCAGCAATGCTTCGGTATTTTTGTACGGAGAAACCGGGACAGGAAAAGAGTTGGTGGCCCAAAGCATTCACTATGGAAGCGGTCGCAAGAATAAACCGTTTTTGGCCCAAAACTGCGCCGCGTTGCCGGAAAGCTTGTTGGAGGGAATCCTGTTCGGTACGGCCAAGGGCGGATTTACCGGGGCGGTGGACCGAGAAGGCCTTTTTGAGCAAGCCAGTGGCGGAACCTTGCTTCTTGACGAAATCAGCG
>CAYVFH010000154.1:0-1919 GCA_964450985.1 uncultured Oscillospiraceae bacterium
CTTTGGAAGTGGCCAACTCTACCCCCCATAGCAAACCCACACCTCTTACATCTACCACCATGGGCACGCGTTCCAAAAGGCCTCTCAATAAAATCTCCAGCATTTCTCCCTTTTGGTTCACTTGTTCCACCAAATGGTTATTCTCCAAATAGTCGATCACGGCACATCCGGCCGCTGCAGACAATGGGTTGCCCCCATAGGTATGTCCCGTACCGAATTCCACACCTCCATCCAGCATTTCCTGATACCGGTCTTCTCGCACCAGAATACCGGCCAATGGCCCAAAGCCACTGGAAACTCCCTTCCCGAAAATGAGAATGTCCGGCTGAACCTGATAGTAGTCGCTGGCAAAGTTTCGACCTATTCTGCCAAATCCGGTAATCACCTCGTCCATAACCAACAATACATCATATTTTTTACAAATTTCTTGAATCAGAGGGAAATACTCTTTGGGCGGATGAATCCCGGCACCAGAAGCCCCCGTTATGGGTTCTGCAAAAAATGCGGCAACGGTTTCCGGTCCTTCTCTTACAATCACCCGCTCCAGATACCGGGCACAAAACAATTCACATTGCGGATAAGTTTTTTCATAAGGACATCGAAAACAGTAAGGCAATTCCAATGATGGATATCCGGATAGGAAGGGGCTGTAGTCCCAGCGTCTTCCTGGATTCCCCGATAGAGAAAGCGCCCCCAGAGTGGCGCCGTGATAGCTATGCCATCGGGAAATCATTTTGTTTTTCCCCGGTTTTCCTTTGCCGCGAAAATAGGAGTATGCCATTTTCAATGCTAACTCCGAGGCCTCTGAACCCGAATTGCATAGAGACACCTTTCCCAGACCGGGTGGTGCAATGGAAAGGATTTTTTCGCACAACTCCTCCAATGCCCGGGTGGCAAATTGGCTGCGATACGTAAAAGAAATGGCCTCCAATTGTCGGTTCACAGCTTC
This sequence comes from uncultured Oscillospiraceae bacterium, assembly GCA_964450985.1. Lineage (GTDB taxonomy): Bacteria > Bacillota > Clostridia > Peptostreptococcales > Anaerovoracaceae > JAAZGD01. Next base: position 950 of record CAYVFH010000154.1, read on the forward strand.
CGCTATCTCCTGGTTTCCATGGCCCAGATTCACGGTCATGGGGCCGGAGCAACCATCCAGATAGGTCTTCCCCTCCTGATCCGTCACATAGACTCCCTCACCTTTTACGGCCAGCGGGATGGCTTCCTTGTGGTCCGGCGTAATAAAATGCCCGCTCATGTCTGTCACCTTTCTTCCCGGAAATATGAATTTCCCAAATCCATGGGGGGTTGATTTTCTTTCCCTTGCTTATGAGAACTGATGATTACAATAATAATGGTGGCTAAATAGGGAATCATATCCACCAAATACTGAGAAACGGAAAATCCCATGGCTTGAAGCCGAAGTCCCAATATGCTCAAGCCGCCAAAGAGAATGGCTCCAAAAAAGGCTTTCAACGGATTCCAAGAGGCAAAAATAACCAAAGCCACTGCAATCCAGCCACGCCCATTCACCACATCCGACTGCCATATCGGAACTCGCACCAACGCTAGATAAGCACCCCCTAATCCACAAAGGGCCCCCCCGATAAGTATATGAACATATTTATAATACGCCACGTTAATTCCGGAAGCATCTGCGGAAGAGGTATTCTCTCCCACCGCACGTAAGTTTAATCCCGGAAGCATCTGCGGAAGAGGTATTCTCTCCCACCGCACGCAAGTTTAATCCCGGCTTCGTTTTATAGAGATACACAGCCGCCAATATGACCACCAAATATGCCAGGTATACGAACACATCCTGACGGAATAAAATGGGCCCCAACAAAGGAATGTCCCCCAGCAAAGGGATGGATTTTTTGGCAAAAAATGCACCCACCTGAGGAGATACCATGGCGCCCAACATAGGTTGCCCCACAAAACTGGCAAAGCCTGTACCGAAAATGGTGAGTGTCAAGCCTGTTACCACCTGGTTGGCTCGAAGAGTCACCGTTAAAATAGCAAAAATCAAAGCACCCCCGGCGCCGCCACCACATGCTGCCAATAAGGCA
>CAYVFH010000155.1:0-1910 GCA_964450985.1 uncultured Oscillospiraceae bacterium
AAAGGAGATTCGGGAGATTATTGAGAAAAAGGACATAAAGATTTTGGGTGAAATCAGTTGTGCCGGGAATTTCTTGTTTGTAAAACTAGGGCATCCCAATGCCAAAGATGTGCAGCATGTGGTGAGTGAGGCCAAGAAGATATTGGATATTGGGATTTAAGAAATCCCATACAGAAAACAATCAAGGAGAAAGCGCGGTGATGTAGTCATCCCGCTTTTTTACTACTAAAATTAAAGTGATTCGTTGGGTTATTGTTCTGAAGATACATGAGTAGCGGAATAATATGGAAAAAATTACCAATGTGTGGTATTGTAGTATTGTTGATATCGCCACCCAGGTAATAGAAATATTTCTATTGACTTATGATAGCATATAGGCTATCATAACGATGAGGATGATCCATATGTCACCTAGAAAAAAATTGAGATTCGAATATTACGAAACACATAATGAGTGTGAATTCATAAATTTTCTTCACACTTTACCCATTTTAGACCAAGCAAAGATATTGGCAACAATCCAAAACATTGAAGAGCAAGGGATTTTAGTAGCTAGTAGAATGCAATGGGTCAAGAAGATAGAGAAGGATTTCTACGAAATAAGAGTAAAACGAGGAAGCAATATTCAAAGGGTAATATACTTTCATATATTTGGGAATCGTTACCTGATTACACATGGGTTCACGAAGAAAAGTACCAAGACACCGATAAAAGAAATAGTACGCGCGAAAGCGATTCGTGAGAAGTATGAGAAGTGTTTGAGAGAAAAGGAGAACAAATCATGAGCAAAACGGATGAATTAATTAATAACAAGCGAAAGAACAGCGAAGAGTTTGATCGTGCTTATAGAGAAGAGGATGCAAAGCTGAAGGCGGCAATTGCTCTCATGGAGCTTCGCCAATCAAAAGGGTGGACTCAAAGGGACTTGGCAGAAAAGTCAGGAAAACCCCAGTCTACTATTGCTAGAATAGAAAATGGAAACATGAATGCCACCGTCAAATTGTTGGCTGAAATTGGAACTGCGGCAGGTTGCCAGCTCACAATATCATACAAATAATGGAACCATTCACAAAAGTGGTCACCCGTAATGTGACCACTTTTCCTGTTATTTTCCACCAATAAGAGGTACATATATATAATGGTTATTTGTAGGCATATGGAATGATGTGAAAGGCCACTGAAAGGGGTACAATATGGGTAGAAAAGTGATAGAGCAGGTTCAGGGATACAGAACTCAGGATGGAGCGGGGGTTAGCCTGGTAAGGGTTTTAGGGCTTCGGACGGTGAAAGAGTACGACCCCATTTTGATGTTGGACTCCTTTGATAGTGAGAATCCCAGTGACTATACGGCGGGTTTCCCTTTGCATCCCCACAGAGGGATTGAGACCATTAGCTACGTATATAAAGGAAAGATGACCCATAAGGATAGCTTGGGAAACGAAGATACCATCGGGGACGGGGAAGTGCAGTGGATGACCGCTGGTTCCGGTATCCTTCATGAGGAAAAGTTGCCGGCAGCAGATCGGTTGCTGGGGGTTCAATTGTGGCTAAATTTACCCGCCAGCCAAAAGATGGTTTCTCCGGGCTATCGCAGCATCAAGAATTCAGAAATTAAGGAAATTCCCCTGGAACAGGGAAAGTTGCGTCTATTGGCCGGAAGGTATAGGGAGGAAGAAGGGTACTTGAGTAAGTACCTCCCTTTGGATTACTATGATATTCATCTGGATGCCGGGGCTTCCGTGACGGTAGAAACAGACCCTGAACGGTCCGTCATGATATTTACTTTGGTGAAAGATGTCTATGTGGGTGGGGAATTGGTCAAGGAAAAAACGGCGGCGAAACTTTCTCCTGGAAATCAGGTAATCATCCGGGCGGCGGATGAAGATGCGCAGGTGTTATTCATCAGCTCC
>CAYVFH010000156.1:0-1886 GCA_964450985.1 uncultured Oscillospiraceae bacterium
CCGGGCCTTTTCGTCAAAGAGGTTGATCGATTGGAATATCTTTGCCCTTTCCACTTTGCTGGTAATGCTGGTCTTGGTGGTTCTTCTTTATGATATTATTCGGGAAAGCATCGGCTGGTTGAATTGGGAATTTCTCATGAAGAATTTGTCCATATTCCCGGAAAAGGCAGGGATTAAAGGGGCTATATTGGGCACCTTATACCTGATGGTGATTGTGATACCCGTTACGCTGATATTGGGGGTGGCGACCGCCATCTTTATTGAGGAATATGCAAAAGACGGGTTCTTGCAACGGATGATTCGTGTTAATATATCCAACTTAGCCAGTGTGCCTTCCGTGATATTCGGACTCTTAGGACTCACGTTCTTCTCCAGAGTTCTGGGTCTTGGGTCCAGCATTCTTGCCGGGGGGCTCACCATGTCTCTTTTGGTGCTGCCCATCGTGGTGGTGGCGGCGCAAGAGGCAATACGGGCGGTTCCCATGTTCTTGCGAGAAGCTTCTTATGGAATGGGGGCGGATAAGTGGACCACCATTTGGCGGGTGGTTCTTCCCGTTGCATTACCCGGGATTTTGACGGGAGGGATATTAGCCATATCCAGAGCCATTGGCGAAACGGCACCTTTGGTGGTTTTGGGAATTCCCACTCTCATCATGAAGATCCCCACCACATTGATGGATGATTTTACGGCCTTGCCCATACAAATTTATTATTGGACCTTGGATACGGTATTGACACCGGAATATGCCTATTTAGCAGCCGCCACCATTGTTGTTCTTTTGATCACCCTGTTCTTGCTGAACTTTTCGGCAATTATAATCCGGAACAAATTTCAGAAAAAGTTATGATAGGAGGAAATGGATTTGAATGATAATATATCAAAAGTAGATACATCTACGGATATTGTATATGATGTGCAAGGACTGAATCTCTGGTATGGAGATAAACAGGCCTTACAGGACATTAATATGAAGATCAGCAAAAATAAAATTACGGCGATTATCGGTCCCTCCGGATGTGGAAAATCTACTTTTATTAAAACCTTGAACCGAATGACGGAAAATATACCGGAAGTACGGACAACCGGCAAGATTCTTTATTATGGGGATGATATATTTGCCCCTAATGTTCGCGCGGAAGAGTTGAGATCCCGGGTTGGTATGGTTTTTCAAAAGCCCAATCCATTCCCCAAATCAATATATGAAAATGTGGTCTATGGCCCTAAAATATATGGGATTAAAAACAAGAAGCTTCTCATGGAAATTGCAGAAGAAAGCTTGCGTCGCGCCGCTCTTTGGGATGAGGTGAAGGATCGATTGCAGGAAAATGCTTATGGGCTTTCCGGGGGGCAGCAACAAAGACTTTGCATTGCAAGGGCCCTGGCGGTACAACCGGATGTACTGTTGCTGGATGAAGCCACCAGCGCACTGAATCCCATTTCCACCTCGAAAACTGAGGACCTGGTTCTAGAATTAAAAAAAGATTATACCATAGTAATGGTGACACACAATATGCAACAAGCGGCTCGTGTATCCGACATAACGGCATTTTTCCTGTTGGGAGAGGTGTTGGAGTTTGGAGAAACAGAAAGTGTATTTACCGCACCGCAAGACAAGCGTACAGAAGATTATATAACGGGGAGGTTTGGATGATGAGAAGTCGATTTGATACTCAACTGGAAGAACTCAACACGGAACTCATTCGAATGGGGTCTCTGATTGAAGCTTCCATTACCAATGCAGTAAAAGCATTGATTGATCAAGATAAATCACAGGCAAAAAAGGCCATTCAGGAAGATCTTGAAGTGGACCAAAAGGAGCAAGAGATAGAAAACCTTTGCTTGAAGTTGCTCTTGCAGCAGCAGCCGGTGGCCCGAGACTTGCGACT
>CAYVFH010000157.1:0-1858 GCA_964450985.1 uncultured Oscillospiraceae bacterium
CTGTTCTGAAGGTTGGGTTTATCTATATTGGTGTTATCAATGATGGGGGTTATACCCAAGCACATCATGAAGGAACCATGGCAATGGAAGAACACTTTGACGGACAGGTGGAAACAGCTTACATTGAAGGCGTAAACGACGGAGACAAGCAGGCTTCTCTGAATGCGGCCTTAAATTTGATTGACCAGGGTTGTAATGTAGTGATTGCAACCAGCTATGGCTTTATGGATGCTTTGGACGAATTGGCCAACTCCGGGGATTATGATGATGTTTATTTCTTCCATTTTTCCGGAAACAAGAGCAACGACACCAATTTCGAGAACTATTTTGGAGCCATTGAAGATCCCAGATACTTATCCGGCATGGTGGCCGGTAGTATGACGGAGTCCAATCTCTTGGGTTATGTGGCTGCGTATCCTTACACAGAAGTTAATATCGGAATCAACGCATTCACTTTGGGCGCTCAGTCCGTAAATCCCGACGTGGAAGTGAAAGTGGTTTACATTAATTCCTGGTATGATCCCGAAAAAGAAAGAGCAGCAGGAGACGAGTTGGTTGCAGCTGGTTGTGATGTGATTGCCCAGCACTGTGATACCACAGGGCCTCAAGTAGCAGCAGCCGAGGGTGGTGGGTATGCCATTGGATACAACTATCCGAACAATGTGGCTCCAGAAGCTTTCTTGACCGCTCCCATTTGGCATCATGATGTATATCTCATCGACAGAATTCAGAAGATCCTGGATGGAACCTTCACACCGGAAAATTATTACGGAACTTTGGCAGAGGGCTATGTAGGATTGGCTGAAATGACCGACTTGGTACCTCAAGAAGTTCAGGACTTAGTTATGGCTAAAAAAGCAGAAATTGAACAGGGCGAATTCTTCCCCTTCTCTGGATATATTGAATATAACGATGGCACCGTCATGTGTGAAGAAGGACAGGTTATGACAGTCGAAGAAATTTGGCAAATTACCGGTTTGGTAAAGGGTGCAAAATAGTCGTATATGATTGACCGTTCCAATCTTTTTCGATAAAATAATGCTAATACTTTATATTGCAGGGGACATTCAGCTTTGATTGTCCCTTGCGCCATCTTGGAGGAGTGCGGTGGGAGAACAGTACGCCATTGAAATGAGGGGGATCTTTAAATCTTTTGGGTCTCTTTTAGCCAATGAGAACGTGAATCTCGAAGTACGATTTGGAGAGGTTCACGCTCTTTTGGGTGAAAACGGAGCCGGTAAGAGCACACTGATGAATATGTTGAGTGGCATATATAAGCCGGACCGGGGAGAGATATTGGTGAACGAACGAATGGTCAATTTCAATTCTCCCAAGGAATCCATACGCATGGGTATCGGAATGATTCACCAACATTTTAAGCTCATCGATGTGATGACGGCCAAGGATAATATTATTATTGGGCAACCCTCCGGATTTATTCTTCGAGGAAAGCAGCTGTCGGAAACAATCCGGGGAATTTCAGACCAGTATGGACTGGATATTGATCCGGATAAAAAGGTGTACGATATGTCCGTGGGGGAAAAACAAACCTTGGAGATCATCAAGGTACTTTATCGAGGGGCAAAAATATTGATCATGGATGAACCCACTGCCGTGTTAACGCCACAGGAGATTAAAAAGCTGTTTCAAATCATACGCAACATGAAAGAACAGGGTTGTGCGGTAATTATCATTACCCACAAGCTAAATGAGGTCATGGAAATTTCGGATCGAATAACAATTTTACGGAAGGGAACATCCGTGGAAACCGTGGAAACCGCTCAGGTGGAAATTCCACATCTCATTGAGATGATGGTAGGGAAAAAGGTGGATTTGGACATTCATCGGGAATCCTTCG
>CAYVFH010000158.1:0-1849 GCA_964450985.1 uncultured Oscillospiraceae bacterium
GGCGTGTCATCATGTATGCAGATAGAATCAGTGCCGCTATGGAGCGGGCCATTCAAGAAACCAATCGCCGTCGAAAGATTCAAGAAGAATACAACGTAAGCCACGGCATTACCCCGAAAACCATTGAGAAAGCCGTTCGTGATGTGATAGAAATCACCCATAAACAGGAGGCGGAAATGGCCTTCTATCAAGAACGAAAACCCTCGGAGTTGACCCAGAAGGAACTGGCGGATTACGTGAAAAAACTGGAGAGTGAAATGAAAAAAGCGGCGGCGGATTTGCAGTTTGAACGGGCCGCCATGCTACGAGACATCATTTTTGAGTACAAGGTAAAGCGGTAACTTGCACAGCCCGTCCAGAAACATCGGGAATCATCCGGGAGTATCCGGGCCCATGCAGAAGGTACCATCACATAAAGAAGGAGTACTATGGCTAACGAAATCATCATAAAAGGGGCCAACGAACATAACTTGGCCAATATCGATTTGACCATCCCCCGGGACAAGATGGTGGTCATTACCGGTCTGTCCGGATCGGGGAAATCATCCCTGGCCTTTGACACCATATATGCAGAGGGGCAGCGGCGATATATGGAAAGCCTTTCCTCTTATGCCCGGCAGTTCCTGGGGCAAATGGAAAAGCCGGATGTGGAGTCCATTGATGGACTATCTCCCACCATTGCCATCGATCAAAAAACCACCAGCCGGAACCCGCGATCTACGGTAGGTACCGTGACAGAAATTCACGATTACTTGAGATTGCTGTATGCGCGAGTGGGGATTCCTCACTGCCCCATCTGCGGAATCGAGATTACCAGCCAGTCGGTAGACCAGATTGTGGACCATATCAAGGAGTATCCCCAAGGAACCCGAATTATGATTCTGGCTCCTTTGGTGCGGCAACGAAAGGGAACCCATGAAAAAATACTGGAGCGGGTATCCCGGGAAGGCTTCACTCGTGTTCGGGTGGATGGGACTATCTATTCTCTGACAGATGATACCATTCTTCTGGAAAAGAATTTTAAGCATACCATTGAAATTGTAGTGGATCGGATTGCGGTAAAGGAAGGGGTGGGAAGCCGCCTGGCAGAAGGAGTGGAACTGGCCATTCACCACGGAGAAGGCCTGGTGAATATTCTCACCGATGAAGGAGAGGAAAGGTTGTTTTCCACCAAGTTGGCTTGCCCGGACCATGGAGTCACCCTGGAAGAGTTGGAACCCAGGATGTTTTCTTTCAACACACCCTTTGGCGCCTGTCCCCATTGTGACGGGCTGGGATTTACCCAGAACATCGACCCGGACTTGATTATCACGGAGCAAGATGAATCCATCGTAGACGGTGCGTTGTCCAAGATTTTTGCCTCTATGGAATTCTCTGGATTTTATCGTCAGATGATTGATGCTCTGGCACGGGACCATAAGGTGGATATTCGAAATACATCCTACAAAGATTTGCCGTCAGAGTTCAAGGAAGAACTACTCTATGGTACGGGAGACCGCCATTTAAAATATTATTACGAGAGCCGGAATACGGGAAGCCGCTCCTATCGGGATCACCCCTTTGAAGGAATTCTTCCCAACTTGGAGAGGCGATATCGGGAGACCAATTCCACCTATATCAAGGAGAAAATGGAAACGTTTATGAGTACCTCGGTTTGTCCCGTGTGTCAGGGGAAACGGTTGAAGCCGGAGGTACTGGCTGTCACTGTGGGGGAAAAGAACATTGCCGAGATTTCCGATATGGCGGTGAAACATTTAAAAGCCTTTATGGAAAATCTCACTCTCCGGTCTCAACAGGAAATGATCGCTCATCAAATCAGAAAAGAAATCAATGCAAGACTCACCTTCCT
>CAYVFH010000159.1:0-1811 GCA_964450985.1 uncultured Oscillospiraceae bacterium
TCCCATGGGTGCCATAGCGATACGATTCTTCAAATCCAACCCATTGATTTGAAAACGCGAGAAAAGATTTGGAAATTGCTTACTCATAATATTACCCCTTTCTTACGAATCCATGAATTTCCGGATAGAAATCCATCTTGGCTTCATTGTACCGGTTTGTTAATTAATCTACAATGTGCGTTAAGATGAATCCCCTCCTGTCTTTTCGACATTTTGCACAATCATCTCTCCACTTTTCATTTCATCTCCCGTGGATTTATGAGATAATATGAGGTACCAACAACTGTTACAAAATGGCTTTGATTGAGAGGTATATGATGGATAAAAAAGAAGTTACCCTCATCATGTTTGATGCGGTCAAATCAGGAAGCTTTGATGAAGTATTGAAGGCGGCATATCAAATATTCCAAATGCCTATTGCCGTATGCGATGCATCCTTTGAAATGCTGGCACAAAATTACCCTCCCACCCCACAGGATGACTTATGCTGGGATATGCCTCTGGCGGAGAAAAAGGTGCCGTTGGAAGTCGTCCAAATCTTTCAGGAACATGACTTAATAGACAAAGTCAACCAATCCCCTGGGGAAACTATTTTTCTGAATTGGGGTTGGTTTCAAGACCATCCCAGACTGACCACCGCCATTCGTTCCGAGGGCGGTATCATCGGATATATTGCAGTTCTTTGTACTCAGGAAGCTTATCAATCCTGGCAGGATGAAGCCCTTCAAGTAGTAGCGGATGCCATGGGGATTATGATGGAGAAAAAAGGTCTGTCCCGAAAAGAGACCAACATCATTTTGCAGTCCTTTGCCAGAGAACTTATTATGGGAAATGTGCAGGACCCCTTGGAACTTGCTCGTTGGTCCGAACTGGTAAAATTGGATTTGCATGATACCTACGTCATGATGGCCATATCCTCTCCTCCCGAAGCCAACCGGCAAGAACTGTTTTCCTTCTTCCTCCGGCAAATCAAACTTCATACTACCTCTATGGTTTACCATATTCAAGGCCACACACTATATCTCCTCTTTTACCGACAAAGCAAAAAGGGCATCCTTACGGAAACCCTCGTTGGTACGGAATCTATCATGAAATCCATTGGCCTGTATGGAGGAATCAGCTTGCCCTTCCAAAGCCTGGGGCACATTTCTAAATATAGGGAACAAGCCTCCATGGCGCTGGCGGCAGGGCGAAAAATGGATCCCCAACTCAGAATATATTTTTTCGAAAAGTATGCGTTGGAAACCATACTCTTCTCTGCTTTCGAAAAGATTCAACCACAAAATTGCATTCATCCTGCCATAAATCAGCTGAAAAAACATGACCAGGACAACAATACCGACTACTTGGATACCCTGAAATCTTACGTCATGAACCATCAAAACGTGGGAGAAACCTGTCAAGCCCTTCACATCCATCGGAATACACTGGGTTATCGGCTGAAAAAAATAGAAGAAACCACAGGAATCGACTTAAAGGATAACGATACTACCACTTACTTACTGATAGGCTTTCATGTGTTGGATCTTATGAAACGTCTATGATTCCATCACCCGGTCATTTCTGCTCATCCGTATGGTAGTATAGATTCCCTGGTACTCGTACCCCAATCGCAACGCCATATGAAGAGAAGCGTCGTTGGCCGCATCCCAGCAAGGTCGAATCCCCCGCTTCACGCATTCCAGAATCAATTTAGCAGCACAAGCCATGGCATACCCCCGGCCTTGATAATGTTCATCCGTAGCCACTTGCACCTCTATGCCTCCATCATAGGCCGTCATGGTGGAGGCTCCCGACACCAGCTTACCATC
>CAYVFH010000160.1:0-1805 GCA_964450985.1 uncultured Oscillospiraceae bacterium
TCTATGCCGATAAAGACCAGGTGGAACAAGTGCTGTTAAATGTTTTGAGTAATGCTATTAAGTACACGGAACCGGGAGGGCGAATTGATATTGACCTTCGCCTGGAGAGTTCCCAGGTGAATACCACCATTAAAGACAATGGAGTGGGCATACCGGAAGAAGATGTGTCCCGAGTATTTGAGCGATTCTTCCGAGTGGACAAAGCTCGTTCCAGGGCCATGGGAGGTACCGGATTGGGTCTTGCCATTTCCAAACAGATTGTGGAAAACCACGAGGGAAAAATTCTCTTGGACAGCAAAGAAGGAAAGGGAACAACGGTCACGCTTCAGTTTCCTTTGGCATCCCATCGAGGACAACGAAATATTGACTAAAGGAGGGTTAGGACATGGCGAAAAAGCGAATGAGTCGAAGCCAGGAGTACGTGAAGAAATCCGTCAGTCATCCCTCAAAAGCCCAGGAGGAAAGAGAGCAACGCAAGCAAAAGCGGGAGATGGAAGTAGCCCGGAAAAAAGCTTGTGAAACGCCGGAGCCCGTTCCATCGGTTCGACGAAAGGCGAAAAATCTCCGGAAAAGGTTGATGTATCTAGCCGTTATTATGGTTTTATTGTTGGCCTTGGGGATTCAGGTGTATCACATATACTCTCTGGCAAAGGAGAGGGAGGAGTTGACTTTGAATCGATATGCCCTGGAAAAAGAAAGGGACCGATTGGAGGAGGAACTGAACAACGTAAACAGTACGGAATATGTGGAACAACAGGCACGGGAACAGTTGAAGCTAATCATGCCGGGAGAAACCTTATATATCTTCCCAAAGAAGGAAGACAATTCCAATGATGAAGATGAATGAAATCGTAGTAGTAGAGGGCCGGGATGATACGGCGGCCGTTAAAAAAGCCGTTGCGTGTATTACGGTGGAAACCCATGGGTACGGAATCCAGAAGGAAACCTGGGATTTATTAGATCAGGGGTATCAAGGGCCGGGATTGATTATATTCACAGACCCGGACCATGCAGGAGAGCAGCTACGCCGGAGGTTAACCCAAAAATACCCGGAAGCGAAGCAAGCTTATTTGGACTGGGAGGATGCCCGTAAAGAAGAGGATATCGGTGTGGAGAATGCCTCTCCGGAAAAGATTCGCGAAGCCTTGAAGAAAGCGCTTCCATGGAAGGATTCGGAAAGAGAAGACAGGGACCCTTTCACCATGGAGATTCTTTTGGCGGAAAATCTTTCGGGATGTTCTCAAGCGGCCCAACGACGAAGAGCCCTGGGAAAAATGTTGGGCATTGGCTATGGTAATAGTCATCGTTTTCTGGAAAAGCTAAATCCAACATCCAGAAGATTCTTCAGGAAAATGACCTCAGGCCCACCAAAAGCCTGGGGCAAAACTTTTTGGCGGATAAAAATATAATAGACAATATTATCCATAAGGCAGGCATTGGACAGCGAGACCTGGTTGTAGAGATTGGCCCCGGGCTTGGTGTGATTACCCGGGAGCTCTGTGAACGGGCGGGAATGGTTTTGGCCGTAGAAATAGATCGCCATCTCATTCCTATTCTAGAAGAAGAATTGCAGGAATATACCAACAAGGAAATCATTCAGGGGGACATTTTAAAAGTGGATCTTTTGGAGCATATTCATAGAATGCGTCTTCCGGGAGGGGAACCGCCGGAGGCGGTGAAGGTGGTGGCCAATCTTCCTTACTATATCACCACTCCCATTCTTATGAAGTTACTGGAAGACCGGTTACCTCTTACCTCCATCACGGTAATGATGCAGAAGGAAGTGGCAGAACGACTTCTTGCCA
>CAYVFH010000161.1:0-1761 GCA_964450985.1 uncultured Oscillospiraceae bacterium
GATTCATGAAGATGGCAAAGGTACCGGTTCGAGATTTGGTTCAGGAACTACTGACTTCTTTTTTGGAGGAGCAGGACCTGGAGTTGTATCATGTAGAATTTATTAAGGAAGGCAAGGACTGGTTTCTTCGGGTTTATATCGATAAGATATGGGAGGATGAGGAAGTCTTTGTGAGCATGGAAGACTGCGAAAAAGTAAGCCGCTACCTATCCGAAAAATTGGATTTATTGGATCCGATAGAACAAAACTATTATTTGGAAGTTTCTTCGCCGGGTATGGATCGAATCCTATATCGACAAAAAGACTATGATCGATATCAGGGTAGAGAGGTGGAGGTCAAACTGTACGAACCTGTTTTCGGAAATAAAAAATACGAGGGAGTACTGATCCAATTGGCAGACAATCAATTGGTGATAGAGGGCCCCGATCATCAGCATATTACGCTACCCTTTGAAAAGGTGGCGAAAACTATATTAAAAGTCGTATTTTAAGGAGGGAAAAATGAACAAAGAATTTATTCAAGCCATTGAGGAGCTGGAAAGAGAAAAACAAATCTCCAAGGACATTCTGATTGAGGCCATCGAATCTGCGTTGGTTTCTGCCTACAAGAAGAACTACGGTACTAGCCAAAACGTACGAGTGGACATCAACCGGGAGACGGGAGACATTGATGTGCTGATGTTGATGGATGTAGTGGGTGAAGTGGAAGACGATATGGTGGAGATTTCCATTGAGGATGCAAAAGAAATAGATCCCAGATATGAAGTGGGAGATACGGTGGCATATCAAGTAACGCCCATGGATTTTGGAAGAATAGCTGCGCAGACCGCAAAGCAAGTAGTGGTTCAAAGAATTCGTGAAGCAGAGCGGGGCATGATATTTGATGATTACATCAATCGGCAAGGTGAAATCATCACGGGTACAGTACAAAGAATCTCTAATGAAACGGTATTTATCAATATGGGTAAGACGGAGGGTATCCTTGCGGTAACAGAACAGGTGCCAGGCGAAACTTATACCATCAATAGCCGAATAAAAGTTTACATCATGGACGTGAAAAAGACCACCAAGGGGCCTCAGGTATACCTTTCCAGATCTCATCCCGGTCTTGTGAAAAGGTTGTTTGAATTGGAGGTGCCGGAAATTCAAGAGGGTGTGGTAGAAATCAAAAGCATTAGCCGGGAGGCCGGCTCCAGAACGAAAATTGCTGTTTGGACAGAGGATTCCAATGTGGATCCTGTTGGGGCCTGCGTGGGCTCCCGGGGAGTCCGGGTTCAGGCTGTGGTGGATGAGTTATTTGGAGAGAAGATTGATATTATTCCCTGGAATCCAGATCCGGCAACCTTAATCAGCAACGTGCTCTCTCCGGCCAAAGTGGAAAGTGTGATCCTGGGAGATGAGGGAAAGAGTGCCACGGTGATAGTCCCGGATTATCAGTTATCTTTGGCTATCGGCAAGGAAGGCCAAAATGTGCGATTGGCCGCCAAATTATGTGGATGGAAAATCGACATAAAGAGTCACTCCCAATACTTTGGGGATGAAGAGGAAATGGGAGAGGAAGAAAGTTACGACGGAGACAAATATTTCGAAGAAGTGTTGGATCCACAGGAACCTCCGCAAGAAGTATCCGGAGAAAACTATTTCCAGGAGCCCCATGAAGAAGAATTGAATGAGGCGGAGGAAGAAACCAACGCATAACCTTCTGTTAGGAGAGGATATTGGAAAATCGACCGATGAAAAAAATACCCATGCGCCGATGTA
>CAYVFH010000162.1:0-1745 GCA_964450985.1 uncultured Oscillospiraceae bacterium
CCCTATAATATGTCCCTATATATTCTTATATTCTTATGCTTCCATAATGGCTGCATCTTCAACGAGTACTGCTACTACAACAAACGTTGCTTTCCAGTGATGGCCTTTTCTATTCGTTACTATGACTCCACAAACGCTTTCAGCAACCGCAGCCCGGTATCTCCACTTTTTTCCGGATGAAACTGGGTTCCTACCAAAGAACCCTTCCGTACCACACCGGTAATGGGAATTCCATATGGGGAGGTGGCCAGAATATTTTCTTGGGGAGCTTGGGCATAATAACTATGCACATAATACACATAGTTTTCTTCCGTCATATACCGGAACAAGGGATCGTCCCGGGATATTTCCAGCTGATTCCAACCGATATGGGGAATCTTTAAGGTGCCTTCCCCAGTAGGGTCTGGCAAATCCGCGGGAATAGGCACTACCTTCCCCTCCAAGAATCCCAGGCCGGCATGACTTCCATACTCCAGACTCTCCTGAAAAAGCAACTGCATCCCCAGACAAATCCCCAACATGGGCTTCTCCCGGGATAATTCTTCCTTTAATAGTGGAACCAGCCCGGTCGCTTCCAACTTCTCCATGGCGTCTTCAAAGGCGCCCACCCCGGGCAATATAATCCCATCTGCCTTTCGAAGCACCTCTGGATCTCCGGTAATCCGACTTTCTACCCCCAAATAGGCCAAGGAAGAAGATAGGGAGAAAAGGTTCCCCACACCATAATCGATAATTCCAATCATCTATAACATTCCTTTCGTGGATGGGATTTGATCCGGCCCCTTGGGATCCATGGCAACGGCTTGGGATAGTGCTCTTCCCAAGGACTTAAACATGGCCTCAATCACATGGTGGGAATTGCCTCCCGCCAACATCACAAAGTGAAGATTCATCTCCCCCTGTCTGGTGAATGCCAGCATAAATTCCTTCACCAGTTCCGTGTCAAAGGTTCCCACCTTTTCCGATGGAATTTCCACCTGCATCCGCAAGTAACTGCGCCCGGACAAATCCAAGGCACACACCATCAGCACCTCATCCATGGGAAGGGTAAAGGATCCATATCGGGTAATTCCCCGCTTATCTCCCAATGCCTGGCAAAGGGCTTGCCCCAACACAATGCCCACATCTTCCACGGTGTGATGATCATCTACATGGTTGTCGCCTTGGCAACGGAGCGTGAGGTCAAATTTGCCATGGGCTGTAAACAGTTCCAACATGTGGTCTAAAAACCCACAGCCCGTTTGAATATCCCCTTTCCCTGTACCCTCCAGATTCAGGTCCAACCGAATCTCTGTTTCTTTTGTTTCTCGCTGAATTGTCACCGTTCTCATGATATTTCCTCCCATATCCGGATGGTAGCTCCTACGAGCTGCTGCATCTGGTTCTCTGTTCCTATGGTAATTCGTACCTGTTGTTCCAGTCTGGAACCGCCAAAGTATCGAATCAAAATACCTCGTTTTTTTAATTCCTGATGGTACCGTCGGGCTTCTATCTTCACCGGGTCCACCATGAGAAAGTTGGTTTGGGAGGGTGTCACCACAAACCCCATTTCTTGCAACTTCCCTTCCGTCCACCGACGCATCTCTATAATCTTCCGGACACATTCTTGAAAATAGGCATCGTCCTGTAAGGCGGCCAAGGCGGCTTGTTGACTGAGTCGGTTGAGATTGTAGGGGTTAAAGCTATATTGAATCCGCTTTAAGTCCTGAATCAACTCCCTATGCCCCATGGCATACCCTACCCTG
>CAYVFH010000163.1:0-1726 GCA_964450985.1 uncultured Oscillospiraceae bacterium
AAGGATGCGGACTTTTACCATATGCCCGGAATTTTTGTAGATTACATTGTAGGAGGTGAAATCAGATGGCAGATTTAAAACATCGAATTGCCAAACGTGTGGCCATGGAATTTAAAGACGGGTACGTGGCTAATTTGGGAATCGGACTTCCTACATTGGTATCCAATTATCTTCCGGAGAATGTAGATGTGATATTACAGTCAGAAAATGGCTTTACGGGAATTACCGATGCGTCGGAGCCGGGGAAAGAAGATGTGGACGTAATCAATGCCGGGGCGGGATATGTGAATTATGAACCCAGAGCATGTTTCTTTGACTCCTCTCTCAGTTTTTCCATTATCCGGGGTGGACATTTGGATGCCACGGTGCTTGGGGCTATGGAAGTAGACGAAAAAGGCAACTTGGCCAATTGGATTGTGCCCGGGAAAATGGTGGCAGGAATGGGTGGCGCTATGGATTTGGTAACAGGCGCCAAGAAGGTAATTATCGCCATGCTCCACACCCAAAAGGGAACTCCCAAAATACTGAAGGAATGTACCTTGCCCTATACGGCGCTGGGGGTGGTAGATTTAATCGTCACCGAGATGGGTGTGATGGAAGTGACTCCGGAAGGAATTCTATTGAAGGAATTGCATCCCGATTTTACCTTGGATGAAATTAAGGCGGCCACCGGATGTGATTTAATCATTGCGGAAAACCTGAAGCCCATGGATGTGGAATAGTATTCATCGACTCCTTTCTTTCTGGGGCTGCCTCTTACATTCAAAGAGGCGCCCCTTTTAAATGGGCAGGTCTTTTCAAATGAACTGTTTTCGTGTATATTAGAGCAAGAATCTTCAAAAGGAGTAGAAAATGGCAAAGACTTACGCAATGATCATATCGGCCATGCTTTTATGGGGCTCTATTGGTATTTTTGTTCGGGCGGTGCCTCTCAGCAGCCAGGAACTGGTACTGGCACGATGCATTTTGGGAGGGGCTTTTCTAATCGGTGTCTTCCTGTTGCGAAAACAAAAACCGGATAAAGCGGCATTGAAAAAATATTTTCCGCTGCTGACACTTTCCGGTGTTGTTATGGGGATTAACTGGATATTTTTATTTAAAGCTTTTTCTTTGACTTCGGTGAGCACGGCCATATTGGCTTATTATTGTGCGCCGATTTTTGTGATGATTGCTTCCACCATGCTCTTAAAAGAGCCTTTGACTTGGGTGAAGGTAGTTGCCGTGGCATCCGCCATGTTGGGCATGGTACTGGTAAACGGAACCGATATGGGAGGCGTCAATCCGACATTGGGATTAATGTATGGCTTGGCCGCTGCCGTTTTCTATGCCGGTGTTACCATCATCAATAAGTTTGTCCACGGCTTACATGGCCTGGAAATTACCATCGTTCAATTATTGGCGGCCACCCCGGTGGCATTGATTGCCACGCTGCTCACTCATGAAGGTGCCTGGGTGATACCCACTGGAAAGGCTTTGTTCTCTTTGCTGGTTTTGGGTATCGTGCACAGCGGAATATGTCTATATCTATATTTTTCATCTGTCCAGAAGTTACCGGGACAGACAGTGGCGTTGCTGAGTTATATTGATCCGGGTTCCGCTTTGTTTTTTGCGGCAATATTTTTGCATGAAAGACTGACCTGGGTCCAGCTTGTGGGCGCCATATTTATTTTGGGTGGAGCTGCTTTTGGGGAAATGTATCGAAGAAATCGCAATCCATAAGTTAGGG
>CAYVFH010000164.1:0-1702 GCA_964450985.1 uncultured Oscillospiraceae bacterium
CTGTACCTGTGGGGAAAGACGATACGGAAAATGTGGAGATTCGAAGGTGGGGAGACCCCCCTGTATTTGATTTTGAAGAGAAGGCCCATTGGGATGTGGGCACGGGGTTGGATGTCCTGGATTTTGAGCGCGCTTCCAAAATAGCGGGGGCCCGATTTACGGTTTACAAAGGATTGGGCGCTCGGCTGGAGCGCAGTGTCATTAACTTCATGCTAAATCTCCATACGGAGGAGCATGGCTTCACAGAAATTTTGCCGCCCTTTATGGTGAATCGGGACGCCATGACAGGAACCGGCCAGCTTCCCAAATTCGAAGAGGATATGTTTTGGCTACCGGCCAAGGACTTTTTCCTGGTGCCTACGGCAGAAGTACCGGTTACCAATTTGCTGATGAATGAAATTCTGGAAGAAAAAGATCTTCCTATATATTATACGGCATATACTCCTTGCTTCCGAAAGGAAGCCGGTTCTGCCGGAAGGGATACCCGAGGACTGATTCGACAGCATCAGTTCAACAAGGTGGAACTGGTGAAGTTTGTTCATCCGGAACGGTCGTATGAGGAATTGGAACTTCTCACCAAGGCGGCAGAAGAAGTACTGGTTCGTTTGGGGCTACCTTACCGTGTGGTGAAGCTTTCCACCGGAGATTTGGGATTCTCCTCTGCCATGACTTATGACATTGAGGTGTGGATGCCCAGTTATCAAAGTTCATACATTAAATGGTTCCGGACTTGCAGTGGGTCGAACCGTCGCGGCCATTCTGGAAAATTATCAACAACAAGACGGCTCCGTCACTGTGCCGGAAGCATTGCGAGCCTTTATGGGCACAGACAGGATTGGATAATATGAAAAAAGATTACACGGTAGCACTGTATCGGGAAGACTATGACCATGTGGAGGAATTGGTACGCAGAGGAAGAATGCGCCGATATTTCCAGGGACCCACCAAGTGGCATCAGCGGGAAAGCGTGGGCATTGTCTTCGGAGGATTCTTAAGTTTTGCACTGGGGTTATTAATTCAGCCATTACTGATGAATTCCGGTTTGAATCCCATGGGAATCAAGGCGGCCTCTTTTGTATTGATACTGGGAGGTTCCATTTTCCTCATCAAAGGATATTTGGAAGTGAAGAAGGATGGGGAGAAGGTTCTGGAAGAAGTGCCGGACGAAGAATGGGATGCCTGTTTTCATTATGACTTGGGCGGTATTCGCCTGAAGGCGGAAAAGGTGATGGGGGAGAACTTGGCCCGATTTGTGGAAGGTCAGGAACCAATGGAAGGTTTGGAGTGGTTTACGGTAACGGGGCCCAACGACTGGTCCGCCAATTCCAACCTGCCATTTTTAATGACTGTTGGTATGGATGGCAAGATTCGAAGCTCTAACCACTCGGTATTGGTATTTGCGTTGGGTGAAGAACATTTTTACCTCTATCAATGTACCTATAATATGCGAGACGGTAGTATCAAGCGAGAGCATGCCTACACCGTAGCCTATGACGATTTCACCGGAGCGGAGATTCGCCAGGTGGAAAAGGATGTTCAGGTGAAGGAACGAAAGGTGGAGCCCCATCAGGCATTGGAGTTCGTTATATATACCCAGGGAGAAGAAGGTGGCGAGCTGGCCATCGTAATTTCTGATTTGGATACGGAAAAACTGGCCCGGGGTACCTTTGACATATCATCCGCCCAGGAGGCGGTTGTTAGA
>CAYVFH010000165.1:0-1695 GCA_964450985.1 uncultured Oscillospiraceae bacterium
TCACAGCATAATTATAACATACCGTAGAGAGATGTCAACGAAAAGGGCGCTGGAGACGGTGTCAAGTTGTTGTGGAGTTTTTCCTTGACAACACTCCTGATGTCATCCAACCAGACTCCTCTGCCGACCATAAGAACGAATCAGAATCTGTGTTGCTTCATTACTTGCCGGTTGATACGGTTCTTTTTCGAAGATATCCCAGTTTAAATGGCCGCCAATTCCACTCCTTATCCGTTCTTTGCCATATTCTGTGAGCACACTTCGATTTTTTTCTTCATTGGGACGTTTAAATGTTTCTCCCGAAACCATACCACCATTTCTGGTGTAAACCCTTAGTTCTGCCATTTTAGCAAGGCCCGTGTCGCTCCAGCCCATGGGATTTCTGCTCAATCTTTCCGAATACACATGACTTACCAATCCTTCAGTACAACTACCCAAGAGGTTTTCTGTGTATCTTCGAACAATCCCTTCCCAATTATTTACCACATAGCGTCGGAATTCCCGGATTCTTTTCCCTTGCTTGGGTTCCTCTGAAAGAGAAAGCATCTCATTAACAAGAAAAACTACTTTCTCTCTATCCTTTTCCATGACAGCCTGCCGAATACGAAATCGATAATTGCCATTAGGGAAAGCGGCAGTAGCCCGTTTTAAGTGTTTCTCAAAATGAAATCCATCTATTACAAATTTGCAATTGGGAAGCTCGTCAAGCCCTTGCTTAATCCAAAAGGCTCCGTCTCCATGAAGGTAGGTTTTTTCAATCTCACATTCCTCGTAGGCCTGTGCGATGTAGCCAGCCACTTTGTTCCAGGCTTCTTGGGTGCTTTTTATGGTTCCCGTAAAATGGGTTTGATTTACAAGAGCATTTCTTCCCTTATGAATGGTCTTTATGCCTTCACTTACGGTAATCAACGGCACCATGCGGTTTCGTCCCTTTTGCAAATGAACATGATCTTCATCTGCAAAAACATGTAGTTCTCTTACTGTCCGTTTTTCGGAAGGAGCTTCTTTTTCCAACCTACCTACAGCCAACAGTTTGTTCTTTACGGTTTGCTTACTTACTTCACCCTTCGTGACAACCTTCGCACTTTTTTCGTAGGAAACCTCTGCCGCTTGTGTTACCAACCGGGCACTCACATTAGCGCTAACTCGTTCATAAGCGGTGATTCCAACCATAAAATCCAAAGGATGGACGTATTCATTACTTCCGTTTATTTGATAATAGTCTCGGTTAAAATGGATTTCTCCCACTTCCGTTAAGAGGCTGCGCTTCCGGTCTTTTTCCTTTAAAACAAGTCCTTGTTCTTTACGAAATGCCTTGTCTCTTCGTAAATCTTCATTTAATTGCTGCAGTATCAGGGAAATCAAGTCTCTTATGCTTCCTTTGCAAAGTTCCAGTGCCTCTGTCGCAAACTGATCAATATTTGAAAGGCCTTCTTTTTCTACCTTTTTACAAAGATTATTCCCCAATTCCAAGACGATTTGTTGTACAATAGTTTCCATAGAGATCTTCCTCCTTTGTTTGTTGGTTTGGTTAACCTCATTTTAACACAGGAGTGTTGATCTCTTTTTTTATTTCTCTTAAAACTCCACAACTATTTTACACTATCCACTTGATTCCTTTCAGCAACGTATCCACTCTTTCTTGGAGTTGTAGGATAGTTCCATCATTCTCTATAACATGAGTCCCTCGGCTTC
>CAYVFH010000166.1:0-1695 GCA_964450985.1 uncultured Oscillospiraceae bacterium
AAAATATGATAGATTGTTTGGGAGATATCTGTCCTCTTCCCATGATGAAATTTCAGCAAATAGAAGGAGCCGTTAAGAATGGTACGCCCTTAAAAATAGTCACGGATCATAGCTGTGCCTCGGAAAACCTCATTCGCTATTGTACAGAAAGAGGATATCTCTTTTATGTGGTGGAGCCCATTCCCGGCATTTGGGAAATTTTTGTAAATGTCTCTGCGGAGGAGGCCGAACCCGAAGATTGACTCCAACAAAAAACCTTCCGCATTAGCAGAAGGTCTCCTCAACGATTTCCTCGAAATAATGGACGATTTCCAAAGGTACGTCTCCGTACCCATCCGTCTCCTTATGAATCATATATAAATCATACGTCATCTCCAGTTTTGGCAATTCAACAATTTTGAGCTGTTTTAAATACAGTTCTTTTTTTATGGCCATATAGGGGAGGAATGCAAATCCAAGCCCGGCAATCACAGAGGCCTTAACGGATTCAGTAGAATCCAGATTCATGAGAATATTGAAAGCATCCAGTTCCTCTCCTTGTCTTTTCAGAGCATTCCTAAGCAATCTTCGGTAACTGAATTTCTCTACCAACATAATTAATTGTTTGGCTTTTAGTTCTTCTATAGAAACCTGGTCTTCGGCATAATACTTTTCCGAACAAATCAAGTGCACCTTATCTGAATATACTTTCTTACAGAAAACTCCATCCACCTCTACCGGTCCCACTACGAAACCAATAAACCCGTTGCCTTCCTTTACCTTTCGAATCACCTCCAAAGAGGTCATGCTGGAAAGCGTAAAATTATAACCGGGAAATTTTTCGCTCATTTTATGCATGCTACAGGGTAGCGCATACTGTCCCACCACCGGAGAAGCCAAAATCCGAACGGTGCCTGAATGCTGTTTTAGGTTACCCAGTTCCTCCTGCATTTCGTCATAGACCGATATAATTTGGTGAAAATATTTCTGTACCATCATGCCGGCTTCCGTCAATTCGATGCCGCGATTACTTCGTTCAAAAAGCTTTATATCCATCTCTTCTTCCAGCTTCCGCATCTTTTGGCTTAAAGCAGGTTGAGAAAGATGACTTTCTTCTGCTACCTTGGAAATACTCTTCTCCGACGCAATACGATCGAATAGAATCAGTTGATCCAGTTGCATAATTCTCCTCACATTTTAGGCTTGTTTGATAAATTATTATCATAACGATTTGCTATATTGTATAACGAAACGCTATGATTGTGCAAATCATTTCTATGTTACAATGTTCACAAGTAAACTGTCAAAAACTTAACAACTCAATCGTTATCGTAGTAAGGAGGAACCTATGTCAGAGGAGAATAAAACAATTCAACGTTCTAGCTCCAGGGCTCCCAGAAAGCCAAAGAAGAGTCAGATCCCTTACGGATTTTTGTTACTGATCCTGATGGTAGTCGTTGGAATCGCTCTTAGTTTCAAGTCTACCAACCTGGGCCTCTTCTGGTTGTTTGGCAGCCTGTTTGGATTTGTTCTCCAGAAATCAAGATTCTGCTTCACCGCTTCCATGCGGGATCCCATCTTGACCGGCGGTACATCAATTACCCGAGCTGTGATGGTGGCCTTAGCCATCACCACCATCGGATTCACCGCCATCAAATACGGCTATTATATCAATGGCCTGGATATCCCCGGAATGAGCTATGTAGTACCGGTTGG
>CAYVFH010000167.1:0-1688 GCA_964450985.1 uncultured Oscillospiraceae bacterium
TGCAGGCGGACCATTTGTCGGAGGAGGAGATGGAGTTGATGCGGCAACATGCCGCCACCGGCTATCGCATCCTGACCTTATTTGATGAGACCTTGGATTTGGCGGACCATGTATATAGCCACCATGAATGGTGGGATGGTACTGGATATCCCCGAAACCTGCAAGGAGAAGAGATTCCCCTGTTGGCTCGAATTATTTCTGTGGTGGAGGCCTATGACCGTATGATTCACAAGGAGGGGTTCACGGAAGTGGACAGCGTAGAGGCCAGAAAAGAAAAGGCGCTGAGGGAGATTCAAGAGGGTGCAGGGACTCACTTTGACCCGGAAGTGGCTAGGGAGTTCGTGGCCTTAATGGAAGAATAAAAATCTTCATAACTTCATAATAGGATGGGAAAAATACAGGAAAACCAACAGTAACCTAAAACAATGAAAACGACATAATGAAAGCAACACAAAAGGCCCGCTTAGGGGCCTTTTGTGCTTGTGCAATCCATTACTTTTTCTATCGTTATCCCAGTACCTTGCTGAGGATTTCCATATCTTTTTTCTGCTGTAAGCCCACCAAAAGGGGTTCTTTGCCGGCTTCTTCGCCCATTCCGGTTTTTTCTACCTGGGACAGAGCGGATTTCAGTAAGTCCATGCTTCGTTGATCCGGGCCGGTAGCGCCATTCTTGTAAAAGGGAAGGCTCTTGTAGTAGGCTTTGGCCGGGTTGTTCTTGTTGGGGTCAACCAGTAATTGTCCCCCTTCCTGTGCTACCTTAAGTCCTTCTTTCAGTACGGCCAATGTACTTTTGTTTTCCAGGTAAGCCACTTTGATTTTTCCGGCATAACTCTCTGCTTGCGGATTGTTGGTGATAATCATCTTTTCCATTTCGTTCTCCTTTCCCTATTCCTCCTAGGCCTTTTGGCCTCGCTTCTTTTCTTCTGACCTTATCATAACAAGGCAATGGGACTTCACAGCAACCCCCTAATTTTTCAATATGTGAAGTGGGGTTTACGATAGGGTTAAAAAAGGGACTTTCTCACCAAGGATAGAGGGGGGTCCATTGACGTGGCAGGGGAAATCCCCTATACTGTAGATAAGATTTTTTTTCTTGAAAAAAGGTGATTTCCATTGCGAATTGGTGATTTCGCCCGAAAATACGATTTGAATATCAGTACCGTGCGTTTTTATGTGAACAACGGCTTGATTCTGCCTAAAATGGTAAATGGGCGGTATGATTTTGATGGAACCTGCAGCCGTGATATGGACAGAATTCTCCGGTATAAGAAATATCACTTTACCTTGGAGGAAATCCAGCTGCTTTTTTTCATGGAAAAAGCTTCTCGTTTTCAGGATGATACCATCTTGGAGATTTGCGGGGAGATTTTGAAGAACAAGAAAAAAGAATTGATGGGGTATCGGGACGAATTGGAGGGATACATTCAATCTTTGGATAAGGAATTGGAGGCCCTTTCCGTGTCTCCGGAACCGAGAAAAGAAGGAACCGGAGTTCCCTTTTCCTTCATTCCCGATCTTTACTGCCCCAAGTGTCAGGTGCCTTTAAAGTTGGAAGAGGCCAGATTGGTGCATAATAGTTTGGAACGAGGTGTGCTATGGTGTGATTGTGGCTACAAAGCCCAGATTCAGGAAGGAATCATCCATCTGCCGGATTGTACTGAGGAAACACCCTTCAAAGCCTTTGAAAA
>CAYVFH010000168.1:0-1666 GCA_964450985.1 uncultured Oscillospiraceae bacterium
TGGTGGACGTACTCATAAAAAAATATTTGGGAAAAGGTGTGGGGTACGACGACTTGTATCAAGTGGGTGCCCTTGCCTTAATTTCAGCAGTGGAGAGGTTTGACCCGGATAAGGGGTTTGCGTTCTCCAGTTTTGCTACGCCTACAATTTTGGGAGAAATCAAGAAGTATTTTCGGGACAAGGAATGGGCCATCAAGGTGCCAAGAAGGTTGAAAAGTCTGGCGGGGCAGATTCCCGGTATCCGGGACGAACTGGCCCAGGAATTGGGAAGAAGTCCCACCGTCAGCGAAATGGCGGAAAGATTGGAAGTATCCGATGCCATGGTACTGGAGGCTATGGAAAGCAGCCAAGCCTACGCACCTATGTCCCTAGACCAGACCTTTGAAGAGTCCGGGGAGGATGGAGAAGGCTCCATTTTGGAGAGATATACCGGAAGAGAAGAGCAAGGCTATGGCAACATTGAGTATGCGGAGATTGTTCGTTCGGTGCTAGCATCTTTGAAGGAGCAGGACAAGCATATTTTCCGGATGCGGTTCATTGAAAACAAAACCCAGGCAGAGGTAGGAAATTCTTTGGGGATTTCTCAAATGACGGTGTCTCGGGTGGAAAAGGGCATCAAAGACAAGTTTCTGCATGAAATTCATCGAAACTAGAAAGACCTATATTAAAATGGTGTAAGGAGAAAAGTATATGAGAATTTTTTCCGGGGTACAACCCACGGGTAATATTCATATCGGTAATTATTTAGGCGCGCTGAAGCAGTTTGTGGATTTGCAGGAAGGGAACGACTGTGTTTACTGTGTGGTAGACCTTCACGCCATTACCATGCCCCACGATCCCCAGGAATTAAAGGACCATATATTAGATGTGGCGGCACTCTATGTGGCGGTGGGTATCGACCCGAAAAAGCAAATTATCTTTGTGCAGTCGGAAGTGCCGGCCCATTCCGAGTTGGCATGGATTCTGATGTGCAATACCTATACGGGAGAGCTGTCCAGAATGACCCAATTCAAAGACAAGAGCAAGGGAAAGGAGTCGGCTCCGGCGGGCCTGTTCACCTATCCCGTTCTGATGGCGGCAGACATTCTCCTTTATGATACGGATATGGTGCCGGTGGGCAATGACCAGAAGCAACACATCGAAATAACCCGGGATATTGCCCTTCGGGTAAACAATCGTTTTCCGGACACCTTTGTTGTGCCGGATGGCCGGTTTCTTCGAGAAGGGGCCCGGGTTATGTCCTTGGATGACCCTACCTCCAAGATGAGTAAGTCGGCGGAAAATCCCCTGAGTCGCATTTCTCTACTAGACGATGAAGGGAAAATTAAAAAATCCATTATGAAAGCTACCACGGACTCGGACGGCAAGGTACACTATGATGTGAAAAACAAACCGGGTATCAGCAACCTGATGACCATATACAGCGTTTTCTCCGGGAAAACCATTTCTCAGGTGGAGCGGCTTTATGAGGGAAGAGGATACGGAGACTTTAAAAAGGATTTGGTGGAAGTCACCGTGGATGCGTTGCGCCCCATTCGTGAAAGATATGAAGCCATCCGCCATTCCCAGGAGCTATTGGATTATTTGAAGGACGGTGCGGAAAGAGCAGATGAAGTGGCACAGCGAACCATGGCCCGGGTACGGGAGAATTTTGGACTGGGATCTC
>CAYVFH010000169.1:0-1623 GCA_964450985.1 uncultured Oscillospiraceae bacterium
GATAGTAGCTATGGGTAAGGGAAATAAAATCCGTTAGAACGGAAATTAGAGCCTCTTTAAAAAACATTATAATTATTCCCAAAATTATGATTTAAGGAATAGATTGCAATCATTCGAATACAGTTCATAATATCAAATACCGTAACCCCTGGCAATTTATGCTTCTCCCCCACTGTCCTTATGATTCACAAGTAGTATAGGTAGTATAGTCGAAGTCGTCGTATTTTTCCTTATTTGCATATTTGCGAATGTTTAACGGGCCGTTTAATACCGTTCTTTTTATTATCATGGTGCCATCATGTTTTGTGTTTACACGCCAAGTAATTAGGGATAAATGATTATTGGTCAACTCCAGGCAAAAAATCCCCCTGGGGTTTACGCAGCTTCCACAATTGAAGTACGCATGATCTCCATTGATGGGAAATTTCGGTCGATGGGTGTGACCACATATAAGGATGGTCTTGTGATGCTGAATCCACTGTGCGTACATGCGTTCTATTTTATGGCGTTTTCTTCGGCTTTTCGCTGGGCTAGCCGGGTTTTTTAGACCTATAACATGCATGAATCTCCATAGAAAACGAATCAAAGCAAAGGATAAGAAATAGAATTGATCATTCAGCAAATCCCCTTGATGACCGTGCACTACAAATATTTCCTGTTCCGTCTTTTTCTCTTTTAATACGAGAGCTTCATGAAATTTAATGCCAGGAAAGAGATCGTCACAGGCCCCTTGATACTCATCGTAAACCTGATATAAATCTCGAGCCACCTTTTCCGGCTTTCGATAGCAGATATTGTGATTTCCAAAGAGCATCAGCAGTCGATTCTCTAAGAAAAACTTTCGCAACAATGAAAAAGTGGGAAAATGAGCATTTCGAATTACATCGAAACTCCTTTGTTCCCACATTTCGTCCCCATCCCCTACTTCAACGTAGGTGAATCCATTATCAAGATAATATTTAAGAGCATAGTTAAATATATGCTTATTCCTTCCGAACTCATCCGAAAGGCTGTCATCACCCCGATGTTGGTCTCCAAAAAACACAAATTTCGATTCCTTGTCAAAAGGAATAATGGTTGCTTGTTTATAGACCTGCTCTAGCCTTGAAAACTCTCGCATCTATTATTTCGTCTCCTCGTAAGGTGAATTCTTTCTTTCAAAGTACAATCGATCCAAATAGCCTTGTAGAATCAATACAGCAGCTTGTTTATCAATGACTTCTTTCCGCTTCTCCCGGCGTACATCAGCCTGGATTAACACTTTCTCGGCTTGTAAAGTGGTAAATCGTTCATCCTGGAAATGAATGGCTACATCTTGCATCCCAGAAGACCTCAACTTGTTTTCTAACATATTCTTAAATTCAACTACTTTGTCCGTTTGGGGACTAAAACTGCCGTCTAATCTTTTGGGAAGTCCAATAACTACGGTATCACATCCGTAGTCGCGAATATAGTCTATCACCACTCCTGTATCCTTTCGGATACCCACTCGGTGAATGGTGGTGATACCATGGGCACTTAGCATTAATTCATCGCTGACTGCGACACCAATGGTCTTGTCTCCCACGTCCAATCCTATGGCTTTCATCTTTATTTTGCCAGAAAGGATCGTAGCAGTTCCTC
>CAYVFH010000170.1:0-1603 GCA_964450985.1 uncultured Oscillospiraceae bacterium
GGTCTTTCATCAACTGATGAATTCGGGCCACATATTCCTCGGCGTATCCTTCCGGCATGGATAACGGACCACGGGATAACCCCAACATGGTCCACTCCCCCCCTACGGAAGATAGGGTGGGCTCCTTGACGGCTTTCACCAAATATTGTCCCGTTTCCTCCACCATACCCTGCAGACTCTCCTCCGATATCTCAACAGCCGGAGAGCCAACGGCTCCCCATGCCGGATTGCTAACATTCAGAGGAACAAAGCAAATCAAAACTAACAGAACCCCCAGGAAACAAAAGCGGACCCGGTTTTTCCCAGTGCCGGCGAAAGTTCTCGTCATGCCATACTTTTTATCGATATTTGCATTTTTCTTCATGATTTCTCCCCGCTTCATCATTCAGCTCCACTTCCTTCCGGGTTTTCCTATGGCTTCCAATAAAAAAGCACTTCGGCTATATTCTCCGAAATGCGGATTCTCAAAAATAATATCGCCCTATGTCCTATAGCCTGTAAGACATAACGCCAACATCACTGGCAGGTCTTCCGGCTTTCACGGCAGCAGGACTGCTGAGGATTTTCACCCCATTCCCTATTAAGTCATTGCGCTTCTATTCGTCGCACACCAATCATGATTCTATGTTATTATTTCGTCCTTACTTTATCACAATCCCGTACCTTTGACAAGTCCGTTACCTCCAGTTTACCTCCACAGGCACAACGGTATCCTTTGGGGTTTTTCGTCACGGAAGTTGCCCGAAACCGGGGCTGGCTCCTCCCACATTGCAAACAGGAAATCAGAAATCGCGGAGTTTTTTCCGGCAAGGAGATGCCCATGGTCTGGGGTGAACTGGTTCTTGTAATCTCATATCCAAACCGATCGTTCATCAGCTGGGCATATGCTTTCCAGTTCCCCTTATGGCCTTCCCCACCCGGAAGGGTGTGAAGAATCTCATGAGCCAATACTTGACGCAAGTTCTTTTCAGGACCATGGGCCACCGCCAAGGCTACTTGTATGGAGTATTTCGCATTGGCCCCTTTCTTCCCCTCCCTTTTGCAACAACCCCAACGAGTCCGGGCTCGGGTGCTGATTTCCACTCTAGGGGAGATGTTCTTAGACACGGGAATGGAAAGAGCCTCCGCTTCTCCCAATACTTCCTGTAATACGAAGTCCACATGGTCTTGCAATCCGGAATCTATTTTCATGTTTCCTCCCCCACAAAAATTTCCTCTTTGTCCGTCAACCCGATGACCTTCTCCCCCCTGCGGCGCAAATCCAGCAGATAGGAAATGGCTTCCTGGGGAATCACTTCTCCCGGACAGAACAAGGGAATCCCCGGCGGGTAGGGAATAATTGAGGTTGCACACACCCGACCAGCGCCTTCCACCAAAGGGATCTTGATTCGGCGAACCGGCACATTTTTTTGCATCGGCGCATCCCATGTAGGAATGATGTTCCCCTTTCCGGAAGATTCCGCCGGTCTCGTGGGCAGCATTTTCAATACTCCTGCCAATTCATAAAAGTCCTTGGGTGTATTCCCAATACCGGTCATCAACATCAATAGATTTCCCGAAGCCAGCTCCGGAAATATGTTATGGTCATTCAATGCCCCTTCTA
>CAYVFH010000171.1:0-1568 GCA_964450985.1 uncultured Oscillospiraceae bacterium
GCCTTACAGAACAACTTGAAGCTTTTAGATGCCAAGGTGCGACATTTGGGCACCGACCGAAACTTTCAAATATTGCAGAAGATGTTTGATTACAGCAAGGACCGGGTGGAAATCAAGTTCTATACCACTGTAGAGAAGGTAAACGTTCTGGAGGATGGCAGTTTCCAGCTGATTACCAATAAGGGAGATGAATATTTTTGCGACAATCTGGTAATGGCCACCGGTCGGTCCGGTTCCAAATGGAACGGGGAGGTGTGCGAAAAACTGGGCATCGGGCAAAAGAATAATCGGGTGGATATCGGGGTGCGAGTGGAGCTTCCTGCGGTTATTTTCAAGCATATCACCGACGATGTATATGAAAGCAAGCTGGTTTACAAAACGGACAAATACAATGATATGGTGAGAACCTTTTGTATGAATCCCTATGGGGAAGTGGTGGCGGAGAATACCAATGGGATTGTGACGGTGAACGGCCACAGTTATGCGGACCCATCCTTGCGAACGGAAAATACGAATTTTGCCCTTTTGGTGTCCAATAATTTCACGGAGCCTTTCCGGGATTCCAATGAGTACGG
The DNA here is from genome assembly GCA_964450985.1 of uncultured Oscillospiraceae bacterium. Lineage (GTDB taxonomy): Bacteria > Bacillota > Clostridia > Peptostreptococcales > Anaerovoracaceae > JAAZGD01. The sequence continues at coordinate 576 of CAYVFH010000171.1, forward strand.
GGAATCCATTGCCAGGCTGAGCAATATGCTGGGCGGCGGTGTTTTGTTGCAGCGGTTTGGAGATTTGGTGAAGGGTCGAAGGAGCAGTGAACGTAGGATGGCAAAGTGTTTTACCCGTCCCACGTTGAAGGCCACGCCGGGAGATTTGTCCCTAGTAATTCCCAAAAGGCAGTTGGACAATATTATTGAAATGATTTATGCGCTAGATAAGATTGCCCCTGGCACTGCCAATGAAGATACTCTTCTATATGGAGTAGAGGTCAAATTCTATAACTCCAAGGTAGAGGTGGATTACAATTTGGAAACCAGTATTAAGAACTTTTATGTTCTGGGAGATGGTTCCGGCGTGACCCATTCTCTATCTCAAGCCAGCGCCAGTGGTGTTCTGGTGGGACGAATCTTGGCGGAAAAATATCAATAGAAGCCACATGTGTCATCAAAAAGCGCACCTCAGAGGGTGCGCTTTGATGTATGGATACGTCAGGCCTTATGGGAATGGTTTCCCCAGTTTTTGATGGCAGCATTATTTGGAATTTGGTTCTTCTTTTTCGACTATGTAAGTGCCCTCATACGCTTTGATGATGCCTGGCTTGGTCTCATCTTCTTTCGCTGGAGCGGATGGAGGTGAATCCCCGGAAGTGGGCTCCTTATGATAGGTGGAGGTGTGCACTACGGCATCCGGTCTTCTAGGGATTACAAAGGCCGCAATGATGTAGGCAAAAACCCCGGAGAATCCTAAGAAAATTAACACCACTAAAATGAGCCGTATGATGACGGGATCGATGTCAAAGTATTCCCCGATTCCTCCACAAATCCCAAATAGTATTTTGTTATCTTCCGACTTGTACAGTTTCTTTTCCATAATGATCTATTAACCTCTTCTTTTCGTTACGCTTTATATTACTGCTTACTGCATTTTTCTCTTATGAATCTATCATATCAAGGGACTCTACATTTGTCTATTTAAGAATCTCTTTCGTGATTCTTGCGAAA
>CAYVFH010000172.1:0-206 GCA_964450985.1 uncultured Oscillospiraceae bacterium
CTTCTAAGAGCGTTACCGCTCTCTTTGGAACATGAAAGGAGAAAAGCATGGCCACAGAAAAACCGGAAAAGGATGAAGTTACTTATGAAATCGTGGAACATATCGGATTATTGGCTCAAAATCCGTCGGGCTGGACCAAGGAACTGAACTTGGTATCCTGGAATCAGGCGGCTCCCAAGTACGACATTCGAGCTTGGGATAGTACC
>CAYVFH010000172.1:216-1563 GCA_964450985.1 uncultured Oscillospiraceae bacterium
GAGCAATCATTCGAATAGAGAAAACGGCTTCTAAGGAGAAGGGTTTCGCATGGCGGAATCCTTCTCTTTATGATATAATTCTTTCAATCTACCCTGGTACCATAAGGGATGGTAAATGGGTGATATATTCACAACAACAGCAACTTGGACGGGGGATAAAAATGATAGTGAACATCATAAAGGAATTGAGAGCGGAACCGGAGAGGATTGATGTACCGGAAGGCATTCTGTTGAAGGACTTAGCGGACCGGTATCAAGAACAAGTACCCTATCGAATTCTCGCGGCGAAGGTGGATAATAAGCTGGAAGATTTAAATGGAGAAGCGCCGGCAAATGGGATTATCGAGTTTTTAGATATGCGCACCCAATCTGCCAATCTCATCTATCAGCATAGCTTAAGCATGATTTTTTTAAAGGCCATTTCCGACGTGGTGGGTAAGGCCAATGTGGAGATTGCCAACTCCCTGAATAAGGGGTTATATACGGAGGTTCGTTTGTTTCGGGAAGAAAAAGATTCCCAAGGGAATTCCCGCTTTGTGGAAGGCCCTATTAACTTGGATGAAATCCAAGGGGTGGAAAAGCGTATGAGAGAAATCGTGGAAAAAGATATTCCTTTTTTTCGACAGACCTGTTCCCGGGAAAAAGCGGCGGCACAGCTGGTGGAGGATGGGGATGTGGAGAAAATGAAGCTGCTTAATTCCACCAACGTTGACACCATGGCCTTTTATTCATTAGATGGGTATTGGAATTTCTTCTATGGGAAAATGGTTCCCTCTACGGGGTATATTGAGTATTTTGAGCTACGACCTTACAATGAAGGGAAAGCTGTGCTGCTTCGATTTCCTCACCATTCGGATCCTAGTAAAATTCTTCCTTATGAGGATGACTTCCTCCTATCTCAGGCCTTTGGAGAGACCAAGAAATGGGGTCGGGTGATGAAGTGCGCCTTTGTGTCGGATTTAAACGATAAAATTATGAAGAATAGTTATAAGGATCTCATATTAATCAGTGAAGCATTGCATGCCAAAAAAATTGCAGAAATTGCAGAAAGAATCAAAGAGGAGGGCAAGCGAATTGTTTTGATTGCCGGGCCTTCCAGCTCTGGGAAAACTACTTTTGCTAAACGATTGAACATTCAACTCCGGGTGGAGGGATTGGAACCATTATACTTAGGAACTGACGATTATTTTGTAGAGCGGCCCGACACTCCCTTGGATCAAAATGGAGAACCGGATTTTGAAAGTCTGGCTGCCATCGATGTGAAACTGTTTAATCATCAGCTGCGTGCCTTACTGGAAGGGGAAGAGGTGGATATTCCCAGCTTTGACCTTTTGACAGGCCATAAAG
>CAYVFH010000173.1:0-1555 GCA_964450985.1 uncultured Oscillospiraceae bacterium
TCACCATCCAAATGATCCTCAATATAGCTGACGGATTGATTGAATCTTTCCAGCCACTCCATAGTATCAACTCCTTGTAAGATAAGTATAAGAGGTAATCACGGTACTGTCCTCTCAATCTGTGCACAAAAATGAGAGGTACATTAAGTCCTATTCGTAGATATCCTTTTCTCCCGAGAATCCGTTTCTGGAAATAGTATAGATAATAGTAATGCCAAGGAAAAAACAACGATGGAATAAATCAACCAGTCAAAAGCCAAAGGGAATATAGAAGATAAAAACAGGTACGGCTGATTTGAGCTCCAGACCACTGCGAAAACCATTCCCAAACCCAACCCCAATTTCACACTTCGGGTTACCATGGCTTGCTTGGACAATATGGTAAACGAACGGTGCCTTCGGTAAACACCTTTGCCTGTTCGATACAATAGAGCCATCGACCCAATGGCAATCAAACCGATGACAACCCACATACCCACCACTCCCCATAGGATTTTACTCATCCCGACTTGGGAAGCTAGGGACCATCGGGACCAGTCTTTCAAAACAGAAGAAATTAAGGGCCAGCTTCTTTGGCTATTGGTTAAAATAACAATAGCTTCTCCTTCTTCCGGGAAAGAGTGGAAATGGGTCATCCATCCGTGTCCCTGTCCTCCATGGAATACAGCCTTTTTGCCCTCCGGAGTATTTTCAATGAAATACCCCAGCCCATAGCCCTCCGCCACCATTCCATAGATTCCCGAAATGTCCATAACAGGCGTGTACATTTCTTCCATTGACGAAGGTCGAAGCACCCGGCTCTCCGTTTTTTTGCTCTCCTCCATTCCGGCCATGACAAAACGCGCTACATCCTCAACATTGGAAAACATCCCTCCGGAACCTTTCTCTGAATACACATATAAAGGAACCGGATCTCCTTGTAAATCATATCCCATCGGTACTTCCGGATCTATATCTTCACTCCATTCGAAGCGGGCGCTATTCATACCCAGGGGTTCCAAAACCTCTTCCTCCATATAATCAGAAAACTTTACTCCCGTTACTTCTTCGATGAGCAATTCCAACAAATTGAATCCCACATTGGAGTATTCAAAGGCGGTCCCCGGATCTCGAACCAATTTCGCCTGTCGAGACAAACTGTTTTCTAAACTGGGGATGGAATCTTCCGGAGAATATTCCAAACCAATGGTTCCCAAAGGCATCCCACTACTATGGCTTAACAATTGCCGGATGGTGATATCTTCCTCTGAAAATCGGCTTTTCGGAATTGCCCAGCTCGTGAGGTATTGATGAACCGGCTCATCCAATTGAATTTGGCCATTCTCCAACAATTTCATAACGCCCCATGCGGTAACAGACTTCGAGATGGACTCCACACGACATACAGTATCTACCGTCATTTCCCGCCCAGCTGCCACATCTGCATATCCATAAGCATTGGACCAAACCATCTCCCCGTCATGAATCAGCGCAATGCTGACCCCCGGGATTTCGTAGTTCCCCATAATTCTTGTAATCCGTTCATCCAAGTATGCGGTGAATTCACCAACGGATG
>CAYVFH010000174.1:0-1525 GCA_964450985.1 uncultured Oscillospiraceae bacterium
GTCATACGGGGTAATCACCTTAACCGTAGAAGCATGGGCTGTCACCCAACCTTCTTGCTCTCCAATATTCAACAAGACTCCGTAAATGCCTTTTTTTGCGCTGGGACCCGGATACAAATTGTAGGAATAAACTTCGTGCACTTCATCCAATCGATTATGCACCACGATTTGCTTTTCTCCAAAGTGCGTGTGCCGAAAGGGAGGTGCCAGAACCACCATGGCTTTCAAATTAAATTCCTTCAATTCATCAATATTGATGAAGCCTTGAAGGTCTGCCAACCCTGCGGCGAAAAACCCCGCATTAATCGGAGAGATAAAAACCGAATCGTAGCCGTGTTTTATGTCACCAGACTTAAAGGGATAGAAAATCAAGTCCTGCTCTTTTAACCAGGCAAAAGTCTCCTGACGTAATTCTTCAAAATCCTTGCCGTACTCCATTCGGTATGTGGGTTTATCGGTAGGCTTGTTATCCGCCACCAACAAGCTGTCCGGATCTCTTCTTCGCATGTAGTCGTCAATATAGTTTACTGCCAATCCGTTTCTACAACGTGTCACGGTGGCTTCTAGCACACGGCCTTGGCCCGGAACTTCATATGCCACTTCGAAAGTGTTTTCCGGAGAATTTCCCATGGCAAGCTCCACCAGTTCTTCCCTGGTTTTGGGAATGGTGACACTCTTCGCCTGGTTCAGTATTTCCATAACATACTCCGGCAATTTCATTTTTTCCAAATCATACATATTATTACCTCCAATACTCCCATGTATACCCATGAGGCGGGAGCTTTAAAGCCTCTGCCTCAAACTTATCTAAAATTACAGCGCTACCCTCTTTTCCAAACATTCCATTTCTATTGTCTTTTTACTCTCTGTGAAACTTTTCTTCTCTTCTCCCGTCTATTCATCAAGGAGGTGGCGGTTATGAAATCAAAAATGGTCTTACTAATACTAGTGATGATACTTTCTCTATTTTCTTTGGGCTGTGATGCCACCGGCTCATACGACATTAAAAAACTGGATACTACTAGAGTAAATCAATCTTTGGTTCATGGCAACGAAAAGTTTGCATTGGACTTGCTCCAGGAGTTGCAAAGTGACACAGAAAATGTCTTTTTTTCTCCCTTTAGTGTTTCCACGGCTTTGTCTATGACCTATTTAGGTGCCAAAGGAGAAACCAAGGAACAAATGGCCCAAGCCCTGGGTTATCAAAATGTTGAGGATACGGCACTTCTGGAAACCTATCAAGAACTTTTAACTTATTATAATGGAGTGGATCCCAAGGTGGAGTTTTTGGTGAGCAATTCCATTTGGTTTCGCCAAGGAGAGGCCATTAAACCGGACTTTTTGGAGCAAAATCAAACCCATTTCTTTGCCAAGGTAGAAGAATTGGATTTTGCAAAGCCAGAGGCCGCAGATATTATCAATGGATGGATCGACGATTCCACCAAGGGACTGATTCCCCAGATGATTGAACCTCCCATTCCGGGAGATGTGATTATGTATTTAATCAATGCCATCTACTTTAAAG
>CAYVFH010000175.1:0-1516 GCA_964450985.1 uncultured Oscillospiraceae bacterium
GGCATCCGTAGCGCTGGTAGCATACTGCCAATATTTCATCCCAAATCTTCTGCCCAACTCTTCGGAATTCCATATAGCATCTTCTGTAGGCAACATAAAGGTGGTTCCCTTTTGAACATACCGGGTAATGGCCTCCACTGCCGGGTCCGGCGCATGACCAATCATGGACCCCGTATCCCCCAGACATAGGTCCAAATACCGGTTGCCATCCACGTCAACGAAATGCGCTCCCTTGGCGTGGTCCACAAACACAGGATAACTGCCTGCCCATTTGGTCATCCAATTCATGGGCACCCCCTGGAGCAAACTGTCTTGGGCCTGTTGATAAAGTTGGCCCGACTCGGGGTGATTTCTTTCAAACAACTGAACTTCTTTCTCATACTGTTCTTGTAGCTTCTCTCTGTTCACCTGTCCCATGATGCTTCCCTCACTTTTTCCTTTTCTTTTTCAGGTTTTGTTATTACTTTAATAGTAATCTTCAGAAGGGCCTTTGTATTCCTGGAGTATGTTCCCTCCATCCACTACAAGGGATGCTCCTGTAATATATGAAGCTTCCTTGGAAGCCAAAAAGACGATGGCATAAGCCACTTCTTCCGGTGTGCCGCTACGCTTTAATGGCGTATTTTCTCCTCCCGCCGCTTCGCTCTCTGTTTGAGATGAGGTGGCAATCCAACCGGGAAGAACATTATTTACAGTAATCCCATGAGACCCCACTTCCAGCGCCAAGGCCTTACTCATTCCCAGGATAGCCGCTTTGGCAGCACTGTATCCCGCCTCTCCCGGATTGCTCACCAATGGCCCGGTGACTGAAGATGTATTTACAATTCTTCCATAGCCTTGCTTTATCATATGGGGCAAAACCTTTTGTGTCACAAAAAATGGAATGGTTACATTCCGACGAAGCTCCTTCTCCCAGCTTTCCGAAGAGGTATGAAGAAAATCCGTAAAGCTTTCCGGTTGGCCCACCTGGGTCATCCCTGCGTTGTTAATCAACACATGAACCCCAGAAAAATCCCGAAGAATTTGTTGAACCACCCCTTCCACTTCTTCTTCCTTCATCAAGTCTGCAATATATCCCTTGGAGGAGATACCCAGAGATTCCAACTCTCTGGCCCGATCATATATTCTAGCCGTGGTGGCCACCAAGGCCACTTGAGCCCCCAGTTGACCTAGAATTCTTGCGGTGGCAAAACCAATCCCCTCCCGGTTTCCTGCCCCGGTTACCAGAGCCACTTGCCCATCAAATCGAAACATGCTATGGGATATCATAGACTACCTCCGGAAAATCATCCCGCTGCCCTCTCAGGGTGGTGCGAACGAAGGTCTCTTCCTCATCTCCTCGCTGGGTCCATACGTGAATGGTCACATAGGTGACATTTTGAACACCGGAAAAAATGTATCCCATGTTACGGTAAACCTGACGCTTGATATACGGGTTCAAGTCCACTTCTGGAAATGGATCGCGTCCCGATTCCAAACGCGGGAGGACAAACCCGTTTGGTCATATAACGGTGCC
>CAYVFH010000176.1:0-1502 GCA_964450985.1 uncultured Oscillospiraceae bacterium
GAATAATCCTACGGGTTTGCATCCTTGAAAACACCATGGCCAGTACTCCGATTAGCAAAAGGATTCCCACAAGAAAAATCACACTTTCTCCCATGGAGGTACGAATGCTGTCGGTCCGTGTGGAAAGTCGAAGCACATTTCCATCATCGGTCTTTTGCGCCAGATAAAAAAATTGGCTACCCAGTGTGTCGGAATTGCGGACCCCTTCTCCTTTACCGGTTTCAAAGGCTGCCTTTACCTCCAGCCGATCTTTATGATTTTCCATCTCCGAAGGTATGGCCCGATTATCATACAGAACCTTCCCGGATGGGGCAATCAAGGTAATCCGGGAATTTCGGTCTTCCCCCCGTATTTCTTGAAGATAGACGATTCCCGATTCTCCATATCCCGTCATAACCAAAGCCATCTGATTCTTCAGCTCTCGCTCCATATCATTTTCCAACTGTTGATACAGCAATACGGAAAAAGCTGCCGCCGTTAGAATAATGGTTATAAGCGAAATCAGCACCATGCTACCGAATATTTTTCGTTTCATGCCCTTCTCCCTATCCGATATCCCACATTGCGAACGGTTTCAATCCATTCTCCCTGGTCCCCCAGTTTCTGTCGAAGCGTACGGATATGAACATCCACGGTTCGGGTTTCCACCGCCGAGTCATAACCCCATATCACATCCAGCAATTTGTCCCGGGACAACACCATGTTTTCGTTTTCCATGAGAAACCGCAGTAGCTCAAATTCCTTAAATGTGAGCTGCAGCTCTCGTCCCTGGGCTTGGACCCAACGTTCTTCCCGATTCATCTTTATTTCTCCCACTTGAAGCACCGGGGATTCCCAATCCTGCCGGTTTCGGCGAAGAACCGCTCGAATCCGGGACATTAATTCCATCACCCCAAAGGGTTTGGCCACATAGTCGTCGGCTCCGGCATCCAGACCATGTACCTTGTCAAATTCGCTGCCCTTGGCAGTGAGCAAAATAACCGGCAATTCTTTGGTTTCCTTGTTCCCTCTAATCTTGGATAGAATCGTCAAGCCATCCTCTCCTGGAAGCATAATGTCCAAAAGAACCAAATCCGGAATGGCCTTGTGCACGGCTTCCCAGAAGGTTTCTCCATCTTCAAACCGACCCCCTTTCCCATCGAAAACACGAAGTTGAATTTGGTCAAAACATAATCCCTTTTATTCTTTAATTATATCACTGTTTCCATCGGCATACTTATGAACTCCCGTAATGGAAAAAATCACCCACTCGGCAATATTCACCGCATGATCCCCAATGCGTTCCAGATATTTTGCAACCATTAGCAAATCCAAAGCCTGGCTTCCATTTTCTGCATTCTCGTGGATTAGATTTATTAAATCACTTTTCACTTGCAAAAACAAGTCGTCCACAATATCATCTGCATCCACTACTGCCTGGGCCATATTCAAATCTTTTTTCACAAAGGCATCGATGCTTCCCGTTACCATTTTCACCGTTTCCTCCGCCATTTGAGGTATTT